>NZ_JBEPEQ010000156.1:0-10265 GCF_040300925.1 Micromonospora sp. NPDC000207 | reverse complement strand
CCGCTCGGCGCGATGCGCTACCTCGCCGTGGCCGCCCCGGGCACCGTCGAGCGGTGGTTCGGCGACGGGCTCACCGAGGCCGCCCTCGCTACGGCCCCGGTCGTCGTCTTCGACCGTCGGGACCGGCTGCAACACCGGTTCCTCAGGGAGTTGGTCGGCCGGGAGACCGACCCGCCGGTGCACTACGTGCCGTCGGTGCCGGCGTTCAGCGAGGCCATCCGCCGGGGCCTCGGGTGGGGGCTGGTGCCCGAGCAGGTCGCCGGCGCGGACCTCGCCGTCGGACGGTGCCGGGACCTCGTCCCGGGCCGCCACGTCGACGTGCCGCTGTACTGGCAGCACTGGCGGCTCGACTCGGTGGTCCTGAAGGCCCTCACCGAGGCGGTCCGGGCCGCCGCCGACACCGCGCTGCGCTGATCCGTACCCCGGGAAGGTCCGTCCTCACCCGTCGATGGTGCAGATGGCCGCCCCGGCGGTGATGACCGCACCGACCTCGGCGGCGAGCCCCGCCACGGTGCCCGCGCGGTGGGCGTACATCGGCTGTTCCATCTTCATCGCCTCCAGCACCACCACCAGGTCGCCCTCGGCGACGACGTCACCGTTCGCCGCCGCGATCTTCACGATGGTGCCCTGCATCGGAGCGGTGAGGGCGTTCCCGTCGGCCGGGCCACCGGAGCCGGAGCCGCCACCCCGCCGGGTCGACCGCCGGGCGGGCGTGGCGGCGGGTGCGGAACCGGTCGTCCCGGCACCGAGACCGGCCGGGAGGGTCACCTCCAACCGCTTGCCGGCCACCTCCACCACCACCGTCTCCCGTCCGGCCGGGGACTCGGCGACCCCGCCCACGACGTCGTACGGGTCGATGGTGTTGTCGAACTCGGTCTCGATCCACCGGGTGTGCACAGCGAACGGCTCGGCGGTGAAGGCCGGATCACGGACGACCATCCGGTGGAACGGCAACACCGTCGCCATCCCCTCGACCACCATCTCGTCGAGCACCCGTCGGGCCCGCTCCAACGCCTCGATACGCGTCCGACCGCAGACGATCACCTTCGCCAGGAGCGAGTCGAAGGCCCCGCCGACGACGTCCCCGGCCCGGACCCCGGTGTCGACCCGCACCCCCGGGCCGGTGGGTAGCCGCAGCGCTGTCACAGTGCCCGGGGCGGGCAGGAACCCCCGCCCCGGGTCCTCCCCGTTGATCCGGAACTCGATCGCGTGCCCGCGCGGGGTCGGGTCCTCGGTGATCCGCAGCCGCTCCCCGTCGGCGATCCGGAACTGCTCGCGGACCAGGTCGATGCCGGCGGTCTCCTCGGTCACCGGATGCTCCACCTGGAGCCGGGTGTTCACCTCCAGGAAGGAGACGGTCCCGTCCGCGCCGACCAGGTACTCCACGGTCCCGGCACCGTGGTAGCCGGCCTCCCGGCAGATCGCCTTCGCGCTGTCGTGGATCTGCGCCCGCTGACCGGCGGTGAGGAACGGGGCCGGGGCCTCCTCCACCAACTTCTGGTGCCGACGCTGCAACGAGCAGTCCCGGGTCCCGACCACCACGACGTTGCCGTGCCCGTCGGCGAGGACCTGCGCCTCCACGTGCCGGGGCCGGTCCAGGTACCGCTCGACGAAGCACTCTCCCCGACCGAACGCGGCCACCGCCTCCCGGGTCGCCGACTCGAACAGATCCGGGATCTCGGACATGGTGCGGGCCACCTTCAGCCCGCGCCCACCCCCACCGAAGGCGGCCTTGATGGCGACCGGCAACCCGTGTTCGGCGGCGAAGGCGGTCACCTCGGCGGCGTCGGCGACCGGGTCCGGCGTACCCGGCACCAGCGGAGCACCGGCCCGCTGGGCGATGTGCCGGGCGGTCACCTTGTCACCAAGGTCGCGGATCGCCTGCGGAGTCGGCCCGATCCAGGTCAGCCCGGCGTCGACCACCGCCTGGGCGAAGTCGGCGTTCTCGGAGAGGAAGCCGTACCCCGGGTGGACGGCGTCGGCACCGGACCGGACGGCGACGTCGAGCAACCTACCGACCGAAAGGTACGTTTCGGCCGCGCTCTCCCCGCCGAGGGCGTACGCTTCGTCGGCCAGCGTGACGTGCAGGGCGTCCCGGTCCGAGTCGGCGTAGACGGCGACGCTGCCCAGACCGGCATCCCGGCAGGCCCGGACGACACGGACGGCGATCTCGCCACGGTTCGCGATGAGTACCTTGCGCAACGTTCAGCTCCTCCCGCAGACCCCGTCGTCAGTGAGCTTATCGGCCGACCCGTCAGGTACTTAACGGTCGATCAGTGTGTGCGGTAGCACCTGCGGACGGGCCCGTGCGGCCAGGGCGGACGGGAAATAATCAACGCCGGACCGGACCGGCACGGCAGGAGCAGCGATGATCGAGACACGGGGACTACGCAAGTCCTACCGCTCCCGGGTGGGGCGGGAGACCAGGACCGTCGACGCGGTGCGCGGCGTCGACCTGAAGGTCGCCGAGGGGGAGATCTTCGGATTCCTAGGCCCGAACGGCGCCGGCAAGACCACCACCCTCCGGATGCTCGCCACCCTGATCGAACCGGACGGCGGGGAGGCCGTCATCGCCGGGGCCGACCTGCGCAAGGCCCCCGCCGAGGTGCGCCGCCGCATCGGGTACGTCGCCCAGGGCGGAAGCACCTGGGACGAGTCGACCGCCCGCGAGGAACTCGTCCTGCACGCCCGGATGTACGGCATCGGCAAGGCCGACGCGCAGGCCCGCACCGTCCGCGCCCTGGAGGCCTTCCAACTCACCGAGTACGCCGACCGCAAGTGCAAGACGTACTCCGGCGGTCAACGCCGTCGGGTGGAGATAGCCCTCGGCATCATCCACGAGCCGAAGATCGTCTTCCTGGACGAGCCGACCACCGGCCTCGACCCGCAGAGCCGGGCCTACATGTGGGACGAGATCAGGCGGCTGCGGGCCGAGGGGATGACAGTCTTCATCACCACCCACTACCTCGACGAGGCCGACGCGCTCTGCGACCGGATCGCAATCATGGACCACGGCGAGGTGGTGGTGGAGGGCACCCCGGCCGACCTGAAGCGGGAGATCTCCGGCGACGTGCTGGTCGTCGGGCTTGACCCCGACGCCGTCGAACCGGCAAACAGCCTCCTCGCCGACGAACCGTACGTCCGCAAGGTCGAAAGCGGCGGGGACAGCGGCCTGCGGCTCTACGTCGACGAGGGCGCCACCGCCATCCCGTGGATCCTGCGCCGCGTCGACGGCGCCGGACTCAAGCTGCGCTCCATCGAGCTGCAACGCCCCAGCCTCGACGACGTCTTCCTCACCAAGACCGGCCGCTCGCTGCGCGAGTCCTGACCCGGCATCCCGTCGGATTCGCGCCCTGTCCTGACCCGGCATTCCGTCCTGACCCGGCATTCCGTCCTGACCCGCATCCGGAGAGACAATGAAAACCGCCCGTGACACCTGGCTGGTCTTCCAACGCCAGATCCTGCTCCTGCTGCGCAACCCGGTCTGGGTCTTCGTCGGCGTCTTCCAGCCCGTCATGTACCTGCTGCTCTTCGCCCCGCTGCTCAAGTCCGCGCTGAACGCCCCCAGCCAGGCCGAGGCCTACAAGATCTTCGTCCCTGGCCTCCTGGTCCTGCTGGCCATCTTCGGCGGACTGTTCCAGGGCTTCGGCCTCATCGCCGAACTCCGCGCCGGGATCATCGAACGATCCCGGGTCACCCCGGTCAGCCGGATCGCCCTGCTGCTCGGCCGGTCCCTGCGGGACGTGGTCTCGTTGATCGTCCAGGCGATCATCATCACGATTCTGGCGCTCGCCTTCGACCTGCGGGTCTTCATCGGCGACCTGCTGCTGGCGTACCTGATGCTGGCGCTGATCGCGTTGATGACCTCGGCCGTCTCGTACGGCGTCGCCCTCAAGGTCAAGAGCGAGGACGCGCTCGCCCCGCTGATGAACACCGTCGCCCAACCGGTCCTGCTGCTCTCCGGCATCCTCCTGCCGTTGGCCCTCGCCCCCGGCTGGCTGCAGGGGCTCGCCAAGTGGAACCCGTTCTCCTGGGCGGTGGACGGCACCCGCGCCCTCTTCGTCGGTGACCTCGGCAACGAGAAGGTCTGGCAGGGGCTGGCCATCACCGCAGTCCTGTCGGTCGTCGCCGTCGCCTGGGCCGCCCGCCAGTTCGCCCGCAGCGTCCGCTGAGCGTGTGAGAAGGGACCCCTGCAGCTGGGGACCCTTCTCACACCCGGGCGTCGGGGGTGCCGCTCCGATCCGGTGGGGTCGGTCAGCGGACCCGGGCCAGGGTCAGACCATCAGCCACCGGCACCATCACCACGTCCACCCGTACGTCGGCGACGACCTCGTCGTTGAACGCGGCGATCGCCCGGTCCGCCTCGTCACGGGGGGCGAGCACCCGGCCGTGACGCAGCACGTTGTCCACGGCGATGAGGCCACCCGGCCGCATCCGGGGCACCAACTCGGCCCAGTAGACCGGGTAGCCGGTCTTGTCCGCGTCGATGAAAGCCAGGTCCAGGTACGGCTCGTGGGGCAGGTCGCGCAACGACTCGGCAGCCGGGCCGATCCGCAGCTCGATCCGGTCGTCGACGCCGGCCCGCGCCCAGTACCGGCGGGCGATCCCGGTGTACTCCTCGGAGATGTCGAGGCAGGTCAACCGCCCACCGTCGGCGAGCCCCCGGGCGATCGCCAACGAGGACAGCCCGGTGAAGGTGCCCACCTCCACCGCCTGCCGGGCACCGACCAGTCGGGTGAGGAAGGTCAGCAACGCCGCCTGCTCCGGTGCGACCTGCATTCCTGCCTGCTCGGGGAGGACCGAACGGGTCTCCTCGGCCAGGTCCCGCATGATCTCGTCCGGCGGGGTTCCGTGCGCCACGAGATAACGGTGCAGGTCATCGGTGAGCGTGAGCGTCTTGGTGGTCATGATGGGACGTTAGCCGAGCGGATGCCCGACCTGAACGTTCGACTCGTCCTTCGTCCAGAGATCGACGATGCTCAGGTCGAGGTCGGCGAGGAGCCGGCGCAACAACGGCAACGACAGCCCCACCACCGTGCTCGGGTCCCCTTCGATCCGCTCCAGGAACGGCCCGCCGATCCCGTCGATCGTGAACGCCCCCGCCACGGCGAGGGGTTCACCGGTCCCGACGTACGCGGCGATCTCCTCGTCACTGACCGACGCGAAGTGCACCACCGTCGAGGCGACCGCTTCGCTGCGTCGACCTGCGGCGACGTCGATCAGACAGTGCCCGGTGTGCAGTACCCCGCTGCGCCCCCGCATCCGCCGCCACCGGTCGGTCGCATCAGCCGCGTCCGCCGGTTTGCCGAGAATCTCCCCGTCGAAGCCGAGCACCGAGTCGCACCCGATCACCAACGTCCGCTCGTCGCCGTCGCGCAGCCGATCGAGCACCGCCTCGGCCTTGAGTCTGGCGAGTTCCAGACAGAGTTCCTCGGCCCGGTCACTGACCACCTGGGACTCGTCGACCCCACTGACCAGCACGTCGGGTTCGATCCCGGCGGCCTGCAGCAGCTTACGGCGGGCAGGGCTCGCCGAGGCGAGCACCAGACGGAGCGGCATCAAGTTCGGCACGTCGCCGAACCTACCGGCTGATCCGGGGTGGCGGGTCATCGCCACTTCGTCGACGTCTCGCCACGTATGCCCATCCACCACCGGCCGCCAACAGAACCCCGAGGGTGACCCAGCCCCGTACCCCCGAGCCGTCCTCACCGGACTCCCTCGCCCCGGATCCGTCCCCCACCGCGACGTCAGTCGTCACTGTCGGCCCATCACCCGCCGGCGGGTCCGCCGTCGGCGCCGACCCCAACGGTGGTACGTCCGCAGTCAACGCCGCGACCAGGTCGATCACACCGTGGCCGTACTGGTCGTCGCGGCCGGGCGGCCCCTTGTCGATCGCAGTCGCTGTCAACCGGTGTACGACCTCACGGGCCGGCAACGAGGGATACTTCGCCCGAATCAACGCCACCGCCCCCGCCACAATCGCCGTGGCCCCGGAAGTCCCAGTCCCCCGACGATAATCTCCGTTGTTCGAGGTGCTGTAAATGTCAACAGCCGGTGCGGCCACGTCGATTTCCGGGCCAGAAACCGAGATGTCAGCGTGTTTTCCGTCTTGGTCAATTCCACCCACCGCGACAACCCCCGGTTCAGAAGCCGGATATTCGACTCCTCGGTTCCAGGGAAAGTTTCCAGCACCCGCTACTACAACGACATTCGATGTCAGTGCGAGTCGAATAGCGCGTTCTAGTCGGGGGCTCGATCCGCCAGAGCTGGATATACTGATGACGTCCACCATTTTTGAGAGTGCGTACTCAACGCCTTGTGCAAGCGTGTCCGGGTCGCCTTGTCCGTCGATTCTAGACTCGATGACAGGTACGATTAAGGCCTTTGGTGCGATACCTAAAGCGCCGATGTTGGAACCTCTGCCATGGGCGGCAACCAGGCCAGCCATTCCAGTCCCGTGGCCGTTCTTGTCTCGGCGTCCATCCTTATTTGCTGTGCCTGATAGATCTTTGCCAGGAAGTAAATTATTTCTCAGGTCGGGGTGAGGGGATACGCCGGTGTCCAGTATGGCGACTATGGTTCCTTGGCCCTGGCTTATTCGATGTGCGTCTAGGGCTCGCAGGTAGCTAAGGTGCCACTGGAGTTGGCGAACAGGCTTATGGAGGCTTGGTTCTGTTTCGCCTGCTAAGGCGAGCGGATTTGGTAATAGAAGAGCCGCTGCTGCCGCAAGGTTTAGTAGGGGACTCATCTCTTGAGTCCGATGGCTGGTCCAGGGTCCACGGGCCCGTCGTCGCCGGGTGGATAAACTACTGGTGGAACGCCTTCATCAATCTGCCACGGGTCCTCCTCTTCCCATTGACGCGCTTGACGATTCTCGATTCTGGGATGGTTGGGTCTACCAGGGGTCCCGCTTGAGTTGATGCTAGGGGTCATTCCTGGTCCTATGTGCCTGACCGATGAGGAGGGGCCACCGCTGAAAGCCGGGCTCCAGCCAGTCCCGGCTCTTGAAGGATCTCCGTTTCCCCCTCCGCCGATCACTCCGCCGATGGGGTTGACCCGACGAGGGGGCGTGCTCCCTGTTGGAGTTTGTCCTGGTCCAAGTCCAGGCGGCATTCCAATGATTCCACCGGATTGTATGCTTCGAAGCGTGTTGGATTTAGGTGGTTGATTTGAATCTGGATTGTCCATTCCGCCGAACCCAGGTTTGGTGATTGGGGTCAAATTTGTCAGCGGCGCGGGACCGCGAACCGGCGCGATTGGTTTTATGAGAGGTGGTGCGCTGCTTGGACTAGGGAAACTCATGCCAGCAGTAGGTTGCCCGATCGGGGAGGCAGGGGGCGGTGAATTTACGCCCAGAGGGGGGCCAGAATTGGCTCCGCCGAGGATTGGCCCGGGGTTCGGCCCTGGTAGCCCGTTCGAAGGGTTTCCAGTGGGAGGCGAAGAGGGAAGAATTACTGACCTTTTATGCGTTGTTGGTGGCGTGGTGGAGCCTGCTGGTTGCGTTCGAATGGGAATCGGTGCGATCGGCGGAATTATTGGAGGCTGTCCACTGCCGCTGATCGGAATTGAGTCGCTCTCGTCCACGGTTAAGCGGCTTTGTGGAGGTTTTTGGAGGGCGGCTTGGGCTTGGTGGAGTTCGGTGCTGAGGCCGTACATGGCGACTCGGGCGCGGGCGTTCAGGCGCTCCAGGTCGGCGTCGGTCACGGGAGGCCGGTCGGGCATCCGGCTTCCGGCGACCGCCTTCGGGTCGGCCAGGATCTCCTCGTACGCATTCTTGTCGCGGGACTTGACCGCGTACTCGTCGTGGAGGGTCTTGATCTGGGCTCGGGTGGTGGTGATGGCGTGCAGGGCGGCGGAGAGTGACCTGTGGTTGGCCACGGCCGCGTCGTGGGTGTGTTGGACGCGGGCGATGAGGGTGTCCAGCTCGCCGACGTAGGCGCGGGCGGCGGCGTTGCCCTCCGGGGGCCACGCCTCGGCGAGCCCGCGCCGGTATTCCCTGAGGTGGCCGAGGTGGGCTGCGGACAGGTCGCAGATCTTGCGCCAACCGGTGACGTGCCGCCAGTGGTCGGTGGTGTCCTGGTCCTGGAGGCAGGCCCACATGCTGGGCAGGCTCATCAGGTGCCAGGCGGTGAGGTCGGCCCGTCCGTTGCCCCGCTCGATCATGGCTGCACCACCGGGCCGGTGGGGTCGGAGAGGGCGGGGCCGGTGGGGTCGGAGAGGTGGGGTGCGGGGGACGGGACGTCGGTGAACCGGGCCTGGGCGAGCGCACCCTCCACGTCGGTCACCCGGGCGGCGGCGAACGCGTCTGCCTCCCGGTACCGGTCGGCCACCCGGCCGGCGGCCTCGGCGAGCCGACCGGTGTGCCCGCCGACGGCCCAGACCATGTTGGTGGCGGCCTGCTGGGTCTCGTGATGGGCTTGGAGGAAGCTGACCAGTTCGAGGAAGGCGTCGGCCGGGTTGGGGACCGGCACCTGCATGTCGTCGGCGATGTACGACAGGTGCGGCGTGTAGTTGCGTCGCACCTCCGCGTCGAGTTTGTCGGCGAACTCACGCATCCGCCGGATGTCGGCCTCGATCGCGCCGTAGCTGCTCATCCAGGACGCCGGACGGTCCTCTTCCGGAATCATCGAGCCTCCGCACTGTCACCGCGCTGTCTCCGTCGGTGAGGTTAGCGGGTCCGGGCATCCCCCGGCAGTCCCGTTCCGGGTGGTTCAGCGGGGCAGTCCGGAGCTCCGCCACGCGTTGGGGCCGGGGGTGGGTGCGGTTGCCGCCGGTCGGGCGCTCCGTGCCCAGGTCGAGGGGGCCGGTGGGCTCGGTGTGGTGGTCGACAGCGACCGGGAGGTCAGTACGCCTGTCAGCGCGGCCAGTTCCTCGGCGGTGGGTGTACCCCGGACGACCCGGAACAGCGGTTCCTCGGCGGACATAGCACCCGAGGGTACGCGTGGACAAGCTGATCTTCGCGGAACAGGGCGTGCCGCCGATGTGCGAATCTCGGCCGCCGGGTAGCGTCTCTGGCGATGTCTGACGCGCAGTCCCAACTCGTCGCCAACCGATATCGGCTGATTTCGCCGCTCGGTCAGGGCGGTATGGGTCGGGTGTGGAAGGCCCGCGACGAGGTGCTCCACCGGGACGTGGCGATCAAGGAACTCGTTCCGCCGCCGGCGCTCACCGACGACGAGCGCCGCGAGATGCGGGAGCGTTCGCTTCGCGAGGCCCGTGCCATCGCCCGGCTCAACCACGCCAACGTGGTACGCATCTTCGACGTCCTGCGCACCGACGGCGACCCGTGGATCGTCATGGAGTACGTCGCGTCGAGGTCGTTGCAGGACGCCATCGCCAAGGACGGCCCGGTGTCGGCGGCCCGGGCGGTGGAGATCGGGCTCGGGGTGCTCGGTGCGTTGAAGTCGGCGCACAAGGCCGGGGTGATGCACCGGGACATCAAGCCGGGCAACGTGCTGCTCGGCGAGGACGGGCGGGTGGTGCTGACCGACTTCGGGCTGGCCACGATCCCCGGTGACCCGAACGTGACGCGTACCGGAATGGTGCTCGGCTCGCCCGCGTACATCGCGCCGGAGCGGGCCCGGGACGGCACGACCGGGCCGGAGGCCGACCTCTGGTCGCTGGGGGCGACGCTCTACGCCGCCACCGAGGGCAAGTCCCCGTACGCCCGTTCGTCGGCGATCGCCACCCTTGCGGCACTGGCCACCGAGCCGGTGCCCCCGCCGAAGAACGCCGGTCCACTGAAGGCGGTCCTCAACGGGCTGTTGAAGAAGGACCCGAAGGAGCGGATCAGCGCGGAGGTCGCCGAGCGGCTGCTGCGGCGGGCCGGTGGGAAGCGGACCCGGACGATCCCGCTGCTCGACGGCGTACGCCGACCGGGGCCGAACGGTCCCCGTGAGCCGCGCCCCCTGGTGGTCCCCGCGCCCCGACCGGCCGGTGAGCAGCCGACCCAGGAGGCGTCCGGGAAGCAGACCGGGCCGGGCAGGACGGCCAAGCCGACGGCCCTGGCGGCCGGGGCGGCGGTGGGTGCCACCGCCAAGGTGCCGTCCCCGGCGAAGCCCCAGGACGTCGGTGACCCGACCACGAAACTTCCGGCGGACGCCGACCCGACCACGATGTTCTCGCCGGGGAGCGACACCGGTGGGTCGGGCACCGTCGGCGGCGACGCCGGGTCGACGTCGGCGGTGGGAGGCGGCACGCCGACCTCCACCGGCGCCGAGCCCACTGCCGCGCTGTCGGCCGACGCCGACCTGACGGCGACGGCC
>NZ_JBEPEQ010000155.1:0-10469 GCF_040300925.1 Micromonospora sp. NPDC000207 | reverse complement strand
GGCCCCCCCCGGCGGCCGGTACGTCGGCGACGCGGGACCGTCGACCGGCCGCCGGGACCGGTCAGGGACGGTCGAGCGGGTCGGCGAGGAGCCGTTCGAAGGCGAGTTCGGCGGCGCCGAGGAGGGGAGCGTCCGGGCCGAGTTTCGGGGTCCGCAGGCGGACGTGTTCCAGGCAGGCGGGCAGGGCGTTGGCGTTGAGCCGGCTGCGTACCTGCGCTGCGGAGGCCAGATAGAGGTCGCGCATGGTGCCGCCGAAGATGACGAGCTCCGGGTTGAAGATGTTGACCAGGTTGGCCACCCCGAAGCCGAGCCAGTCCCCGGCCTGTCGGACCGCCGTCTGGGCGGTCGCGTCGCCCCGGTCGGCGGCGTCGAAGACGCCCAGCAGCGCCTCCCGGCCCCGGGAGCCCGACCGTCCGGCGGCGAGGAGCAGCCCGTGCTCGCCGATCTCGGTCTCCCAGCACCCCTGCCGACCGCACTCGCAGCGTCGGCCGTCCCGGACCACCACCATGTGGCCGACCTCGCCGCCGTAACCGCCGTGCCCGGTGAGCCGTCGCCCCCCGGTGATGATCCCGGCCCCGACCCCGACGTCGCCGTAGAGGTAGATGACGTTGTCGCAGCCCGCAGCGACGCCCCGGATGTGCTCGGCGAAGGCCGCCACGTCGGCCACGTTCCCGGTGGTCACCGGCACGTCACTGCCGAGTTCGGCGGCGAGCGTCGACCCGATCGGCTCGTCGACCCACCCGGTGGTGGGGCTCAGCCGGACCAGACCGTCCTCGCGGCGGACCATGCCGCAGACCGCGACGCCCGCGCCCACGCAGACCGCGTCGGTCGGTACCGCCTGGTGCATTTCCTTGACCGCCCCGGTCAGCAGCGGAGCGGCGTCGGCGGCCAGCAGGTCCCGGGGGCGGTCCAGCTCCCGCTGGTCGAGCAGGACCCCGCCCAACCCGACGCGCGCGGCCCGCAGCCGGTCCACCTCGATCGAGTACGCGTACGCGTAGATCCGTGCCGACTCGGGCCGGACGACGAGCGACGGTCGTCCGCCCCGGCCGGTCTCCTTCGGTGCCCCCTCGCTGACCAGGCCGGCCCCGGCCAGGTCGGCGGTGAGCGCCCCGATGGTGCTGCGGTTGAGCCCCAACCGGTTGGTCAGCTCTGCGCGGGTGGTGGCACCGTGCACGTGCACGTACCGCAGCAGGGCACCGAGGTTCTGCCGACGGATCTCGTCCTGGGTCGGTCCTGTACGCATCCGGTCGGTGCTTCCTGTGCAGCGGCGTCAACGGGTGCCGGTGGCGACGGCCCGTCGACGTGACAGGGCGTCGACGCTCGCGGCGAGCAGGAGGACCACCCCGGTCACCACGAACTTCGTCCCAGCGCTGTAGCCCAACAGACCCATCCCGTTGTCGATGACGGCCACCACCGCGCCGCCGAGCACCGCGTCGAGCACCCGGCCCTTGCCCCCGAAGAGGCTGGTGCCGCCGATCACCGCCGCGCCCACGGCGTAGAGCAGAACGTTACTACCCCCGGTGTTCGGGTCGACCGAGTTCCCCCTGCTCGCGGCCACGATCCCGCCGACGGCGGCCATCGCCGAGCAGATCACGAAGACCGAGATGCGGATCCGGTCGACGTTGATCCCGGCGCGTCGGGCGGCCTCCCTGTTGCCGCCGACGGCGTAGACGTGCCGGCCGTAGCTGGTGCGCTGGAGGACGAAGGTCCAGAAGATCAACAGGACCGCGATGATCGGGACCACGATCGGGACGCCCTTGAGCGAGGTGACCAGCACGTTGCGGCTGCGTTCGAGGTTCAGGATGTAGACGGCCACGCCGAGGATCAGCGCCAGCCCCCCGACCCGGGCCAGGACCACCGGCATCGGGTCGGTGAGCAGCCCGCGCGCCGACCGGGTGCGGTACCTGTTGAGCTGCACGAGCGCGTACCCGCCGACGGCGACCGCGACGAGCAGCCACCCGACCAGCGGGGGCAGGTTCCGGTTGGCGATGGCGAGCAGGACGTCGTCGCGGATCGCGATGTTGCTGCCCTGGTCGATCAGGAGCAGGACGACGCCCTGGAAGCCCAGGAAGGCGGCGAGGGTGACCACGAAGGACGGAATCCCGATCTTGGAGACCAGGAAGCCGAGGAAGGTGCCGATGAGTACGCCGGTGGCGATCGCCGCGACCACCGCGACGTACCACGGCTGGCCCAGGACGGTGGCGATGTTGGCCAGGATCGCCGCGCAGACCCCGCTGGCGAAGCCGGCCGAGAGGTCGATCTCCCCGAGCAGCAGGACGAAGACCAGCCCCATGGCGATCAGGGTCACCGCGGCACCCTGGGTGAACAGGTTCGCGAAGTTGCCGGCGGTGAGGAAGGTCGGCCGCATGACCGAGAAGACGGTGCAGAGCACCACGAGTCCGAGGACGGCGGGCAGCGATCCGATGTCGCCGCCGCGTACCCGGTTCCAGTAGTTCCGGACGTGTTCGGCGACGGTCGGGGCGGGGGCGACCGCCGCCGGGCCCTTCTTCTTGACGACGGTGGTGGTCATCGGACGGCTCCTGGGGTGTGCGAGTCTGCGGGTGCGGCACCGACACCGCCGGCCGGGGCGGCCGGGTCGGCGGACAGCCCGAGATTGCCGGAGCGTCCGGCGGTGATCAGCTCGACCACCTGTGCGTGGGTGATCTCGGTGGTCCTCACCTGGGCGACCATCTGGCCGAGGTAGAGCGCGGCGATCCGGTCGGAGACGGCGAAGACGTCGTTCATGTTGTGCGAGATGAGGATGACGGCCAGGCCACTGTCGGCCAGCCGGCGGACCAGTTCGAGCACCTGGGCGGTCTGCGCCACCCCGAGCGCGGCGGTCGGCTCGTCCAGGATCACCACCCGGCTGTTCCAGAGCACCGCCTTGGCGATCGCCACCGTCTGCCGCTGCCCGCCGGAGAGGCTGGCGACGTGCTGACGCAGCGACTTGACGGTCCGTACGCTCAGTCCGGCGAGGGTCTCGGCGGCGAGCTGCTCCATCGTCGGCTCGTCGAGCACGATGCCGTTGCGCTTCTCCCGGCCGAGGAACATGTTCTGGACGATGTCCAGGTTGTCGCAGAGCGCCAGATCCTGGTAGACGATCTCGATGCCCAGGTCGGCGGCGTCCCGGGGGCTGTTCACAGTCACCGGCTGGCCGTCGAAGAGGAACTCGCCGGAGTCGGTCGGGTAGATGCCGCTGATGCACTTGACCAGCGTCGACTTGCCGGCACCGTTGTCGCCGACGAGGGCGGTCACCTCCCCGGCGTGGGCGGAGAGGGCGACGTCACGCAGAACCTGGACGGGACCGAAGCTCTTGTCGATCCCGCGTAGCTCCAACAGGGGGGTCCCGGACACGGGGTCTCCTTCGTCTCACGGAGGGGAGGTCTCGATCAGCTGTGCACCGCAGCGCCGCCCGGCACGCTGGTGGTCGTGCCGGGCGGCGCTGCCGTCGACGGCGGTACGGGTCAGCTGATGCCCGCGTCCGCGCAGAGCTTGGCGAAGGAGCCCTCGCAGAGCTTGGCCTTGTCGACGTAACCGTCGGCCACGACGTCCTTGACGTTCTCCTTGTAGATCAGCTTCGGCTCCAGCAGGCGGGCGGGGACGTCCCGGCCGCTCTCCGGGTCCCTGACCGTCTGCCCGGTGTCCTTCCTCTCGCCCTTGGCGATGGAGATGGCCAGCTCGGCCGCCGCGTCCGCCTCCTGCTTGACCGCCTTGTAGACGGTCATGCACTGGTCACCGGCGAGGATGTTCTGCAGGCCCTGAAGGTCGGCGTCCTGACCGGTCACCGGCACCCTGCCGTTGAGCTTGTTCTTCTTCAGCACCGAGATGGCCGCGTTGCCGAGACCGTCGTTTGCCGAGAGCACCCCGTCGATCTTGCCGCCGGTCTGGGTCAGCATCTGCTCGAAGAGCGTGGCCCCCTGCGCCGGGTCCCAGTCCGGCACCGACTGCTCCGGGCCCTTGGTGTACTCGCCGCTGTCGAACTTCGGCTTCAGGACGGAGTCGTACCCGGCCTTGAACAGGGTGGCGTTGTTGTCCGTCGGCGAGCCGTTGAGGTAGGCGATCGTCGGCTTCTGGACGCCCTGGTCGGCCAGGCACTTGCTCAGGCCCTCGCCCTGGAGCTTGCCGACCGCCTCGTTGTCGAAGCTGACGTAGTACTCCGCCGAACCGCCCAGGGTCAGCCGGTCGTAGTCGATGGTGGCCACGCCCTGCGACTTGGCCTTGTCCAGCACCGCCTTGCCGGTGCCGGAGTCCAGGTTGACGATCATCAGGACGGTCGCCCCGTTGGTGATCATCTGGTCGGCGATGGTCTGGAACGCGTTCTTGTCGTTCTGCGCGTTCTGGATGTCGTACTCGACACCGGCGGCCTTGAACGCCTCTTCCAGGAACCGGCGGTCGGCGGTCTCCCAGCGGGCCGAGGACTTGCTGTCCGGCAGGATGACGCCGATCTTCGCCTTGGTGTCGCTGCCGGCCTCGGTCCCGGCGGAGTCGTCGCCGCAGGCGGTCAGGCTGCCGGTGGCCAGCAGGCCCACGGCGGCGACGGTGAGGAAGCCCTTGCGCATGTGCACGGGTCCTTTCGGGGGGTGGGTTTCGACGTGGCGGTGGTTTGTTGTGTCCGGCAACGTATTCCGGGTCACACTTCGCCCGCAAGGCCATCGAGGCCAGAAAATTGTTGGCGGCGGTAACAATCCCGCAACGTGCCCGTCGCCGAGGCCGGTCAGGCGGGGGCTTCGACAGCGGTCGGTGGGGACGTACGGCCGGTCAGGCGGGGGCGGCGATGGGGGCGACGGTGGCCCCGGTGAGGGTGACCAGGTCCGTCGGGGCGAGTTCGACCTGGAGACCCCGGCGCCCCGCCGACACGTACACGGTGTCCCGCTCCAGCGCCGACGAGTCGACCACTGTGGGCAGCCGTCGGCGCTGGCCGAGCGGGCTGATCCCACCACGGACGTACCCGGTGACCCGCTCCGCGACCGGCCGCTCGGCCAGGACGGCCCGCTTGCCGCCCGTCGCCGCCGCGAGCCTCCTGAGGTCGAGTTCCCCGGTCACCGGGACGACAGCCACCACCAGGACCCCGTCGACCTCACCCACCAGGGTCTTGAACAGCCGATACCCGGGCACCCCGAGCGCCTCGGCGACCGACGCCCCGTAGTGCGGCGCGTCCGGCGACACGTCGTACTGATGAAGGCGGTGGGTGATCCCCTGTCGGGTCAACAGTGCCGTCGCCGGCGTACCCCGTCCCGCCATGCCCCCACGCTATACCCGCCCCGCCCCGCCGTGCCCTGCCCGCCGTGTCCTGTCGGCCGGCGGGTGGTTCAGACCGGTCGGCAGACCAGGACGGTGGGGGCGGCGGCGACCCGGGTCAACACCAGGCTGGCCGGGAGGTCACCGGCGAGCCGCAGGTCGCGGCGGAGCTTCTCGGGCTCCAGGGCAGACCCGCGCTTGAGGATCTCCACCCGGCCGACCCGCCGCTCCCGCAGCAGGCCCCGGAGCCGTTTGAGGGAGAACGGCAGCACGTCGGTGACCTCCAGACACCGGGCGTACGGGGTGTCGACGGCCCGGTCGGCGTAGAGGTAGGCGATCGTCGGGTCGGCGAGGGTGGCGCCCAGTTCGGTGGCGAGTTCGGCGACCAGGTGGGCGCGGACTACTGCGGGGTCGGGGTCGTACAGGTAGCGACCGACCGGCCCGACTGGTGCCTCGGCCGTCCCGTCCCCGGTCAACCCGTACCCTCCGGTCACGCCACCCACCCCCGCCCCGCTTCCCGCCGCCGCCCCCGCTGATGGTCGGTGAGAAGGGGAGCCTTCTATACCGCAGGCGTTAACAGGGGGCCCTTCCTTTCGGAGGAGGGTGGCGCGGCGGGGGGACTCGGCGAGGGGGCCGCACCAGAGGGCGGCCTCGACCAGGTCACCGCCCACGCTCACCCACTCGGCCTCGGCCCCGGCCGGGATCAGCGCGTGGTCGATCCCCGGGGCCACCTTCACCACTGTGCGGGGGACCCGTTCGGCCAGCCCGGTGACGAAGTCCCAGGGCGGGGAGTACGAGTTCGGGTCGAAGATCCGTCGACCGGTGCCGCCCCGTCGACGGGCCGGGTCGCAGAAGACCGCGTCGACTGTGGTCACGTCGAAGGTGGTGGCGTCGCCGCAGGTCACTGTGAACAGGTCGGCCAGCCCGGCGGCCTCGGCGTTGGCGGCGGCCATCGCGGCGGTGAGCGGGTCGGCCTCCACGCCGTACACCCGGATGCCGCAGCGGGCGGCGGCGAGCGCGTCGGCCCCGAGGCCGCACCCGAGGTCGGCGAGGGTCCGCACCCCGGCGGCCCGCAGCCGGTCGGCCCGCCGCCGGGCGACGACCCCCCGGGTGGCCTGTTCCAGGCCGGGGCGGGTGAGGAACATCCCGGCGGCGGCCGGGCCGAACTTCCCGACCGCCCGCCGGCGCAGCTCCGCCTGGGTCAGTGCGGCGGCGGCGAGGCCGGGTGCGACGCCCGTCGTGCGGAGCGCCGCCGCCGCGTGCAGCGGGTCACCGCCGGCCAGCCGCGCGGCCTCGGCGAGCACCGCCGACCCCTCGGGGGTACGCAGCGCGGCAAGCTGTTCCAGATCCACCCGGCCATTGTCGCGGGCCGGTCGACAGCCGACGTCCCCACCCGTCGGCCCCGACTGTTCCGTCGATTCCGTCGGTGTCCAACCGGCTCCTGCGTCGCAGGGTGGGGATCCGGTCACGCTCTGGCGAGCGACTGTCGGCGTGTTGCGGTCGTCAGTGCGAAAGCCTGGCGGCGGTGGTCGAGGGGGTGGCGGGGGTGGACACGACGGGGGTCTGGTTGGCACTCTCCTTGACGGAGTGCTAGCCGAGGAATAACCTGCGATTAGCACTCTCACCCTGAGGGTGCCAGCGTCCTGACCCCTGTGGTCGGGGTGCTGAACGCCAGGCGGACCGACACCCGCGACGACGGCCCCGCCCGGTGGCATGTGGCAGATTGACGCTGGTCGGATTGTCGACCGGCTACGAAACTCAATACCCCAGGAGGGTATGCCCGTGACTACCGCGACCAAGGTTGCGATCAAGCCGCTCGAGGACCGGATCGTGGTCCAGGCGAACGAGGCTGAGACCACCACTGCGTCGGGCATCGTGATTCCCGACACCGCCAAGGAGAAGCCGCAGGAGGGCACCGTCCTCGCCGTCGGCCCGGGTCGTATCGACGACAAGGGCAACCGGGTTCCGGTCGACGTGCAGGTCGGCGACGTCGTCCTCTACTCCAAGTACGGCGGCACCGAGGTCAAGTACGCCGGCGAGGAGTACCTGGTCCTCTCCGCGCGCGACGTCCTCGCGGTCATCGAGAAGTAACCAACCGATCCGTGTCGCTGCCCCGGTCCGGCTCGCCGGGCCGGGGCAGCGACGCTTCGAAGGGACATTGATGGCGAAGATCCTGAGCTTCTCGGACGACGCCCGGCACCTGCTGGAGCACGGTGTCAACGCCCTCGCGGACGCGGTCAAGGTCACTCTCGGCCCGCGCGGGCGCAACGTCGTCCTGGACAAGAAATTCGGTGCGCCGACGATCACCAACGATGGTGTGACCATCGCCAAGGAGATCGAGCTCACCAACCCGTACGAGAACCTCGGCGCGCAGTTGGTCAAGGAGGTGGCGACCAAGACCAACGACGTCGCCGGCGACGGGACCACCACCGCGACCGTCCTGGCCCAGGCGATGATTCGCGAGGGTCTGCGCAACGTGACCGCCGGATCGAACCCGATCGGGCTGAAGCGTGGCCTGGACGCCGCCGCGCAGAAGGTCTCCGAGGCCCTGCTGGACCGGGCGGTGGAGGTCTCCAGCAAGGAGTCGATCGCGCACGTCGCGACGATCTCCGCGCAGGACGCCACGATCGGCGAGCTGATCGCCGAGGCGATGGAGCGGGTCGGCCGCGACGGTGTGATCACCGTCGAGGAGGGCTCCGCCCTGCACACCGAGCTGGACGTGACCGAGGGTCTCCAGTTCGACAAGGGCTTCATCTCGCCCAACTTCGTCACCGACGCGGAGTCCCAGGAGTCCGTCCTCGAAGACGCGTACATCCTGATCACCACGCAGAAGATCTCGGCGATCGAGGAGCTGCTGCCGCTGCTGGAGAAGGTCCTCTCCGACAGCAAGCCGCTGCTGATCGTCGCCGAGGACGTCGAGGGACAGGCGCTCTCCACCCTGGTGGTCAACGCCCTGCGCAAGACCGTCAAGGTCTGCGCGGTGAAGGCCCCCGGCTTCGGTGACCGCCGCAAGGCGATGCTCCAGGACCTGGCGATCGCCACCGGGGCCGAGCTGGTCGCCCCGGAGCTGGGTCACAAGCTCGACCAGGTCGGCCTGGAGGTGCTGGGCTCGGCCCGGCGCATCGTCGTCGACAAGGAGACCACCACCATCGTCGACGGTGGCGGGCAGTCCTCGGAGGTCTCCGACCGGGTCGCGCAGATCCGCAAGGAGATCGAGGCCACCGACTCCGACTGGGACCGGGAGAAGCTCTCCGAGCGGCTCGCGAAGCTCTCCGGCGGCGTCGCCGTCATCAAGGCCGGGGCGGCGACCGAGGTCGAGATGAAGGAGCGCAAGCACCGCATCGAGGACGCCATCGCCGCGACCAAGGCTGCCGTCGAGGAGGGTACGGTCCCTGGCGGCGGTGCCGCCCTGGCGCAGATCCTCCCGGTGCTCGCCGACGACCTCGGCTTCACCGGTGACGAGAAGGTCGGTGTCTCGATCCTGCGCTCCGCGCTCGTCGAGCCGCTGCGGTGGATCGCCTCGAACGCCGGTCACGACGGGTACGTCGTGGTCCAGAAGGTCGTCGGCCAGGAGTGGGGCAACGGCCTCGACGCCGCCACCGACTCCTGGGTCGACCTGGCCAAGAGCGGCATCATCGACCCGGTGAAGGTGACCCGCAACGCGGTCACCAACGCCGCTTCGATCGCCGGACTGGTGCTCACCACCGAGAGCCTGGTGGTGGAGAAGCCGGAGAAGGCCGAGCCGGCCGCCGCCGGTGGTCACGGCCACTCGCACGGCCACGGCCACCAGCACGGGCCGGGCTTCTGACCCACCCGCACCTCGTGCAGTAGGAGAACCCCTTCTCGCCCGTCGAGGAGGGGTTCTCCCGTCCCGGAGGTCAGACCAGGTCGGTGAAGGGTGGCGGCGGCCCGAGGTAGGCGACCTCAGGGGCCAGCAGGACCACCCAGGCGGGCCGGTAGGCCGGGCCCCGGCGGTCCATCTCCTTCTGCAACTCGGTACGCCCCGGTCCGCCGTGCCTGTCGACAGGGAGTCCGGCGGGCCACGAGTCGTAGTGGCGTTCGACAGTGAAGTCGTCGGCGGTGGTGTCGATCCGGAGGAAGATCCACCGGCCGTGCTCCGGGTCCGCCTCCGCCCGGTGCAGTCGGCGTACCCGCTCCACGGCCTCCTCGACGACTGCCCACCGGTCCTCGTCGGGTCGGGCGGCCGGGGGTGTGCCGCCGCTGTGCTGGCGCAGCGCCCCGTCGGTCACCGTGAAGGTCACCGAGCACCGGCCGTCACCCGCCGGGGAGCGATCGCGTGCCCACCCGACGAGCGCGGCGAGTTCCGGGGTGTCGGTGGGGGTGGGACGCTTCGCCTCGACGGCCTGTCGCATCGCCGCCCAGACCAGTGCGTCGTGCCCGTCGTCGCTGAGGGCGCGGACCAGCCGGTCCGGTACCTCGGTGCCGGCAGCAACCGTCGGCGGCACCGTCGTGGGGGTGAGCCCGAATCGGGCCGCCATCGCCGTTCCCGCACCCGGATCGACAGGCCGGGGGCGGATCCGGCCGAGCAACCGGTCCAGGGCGGACTCGTCGACAGTGGCGGCGGTGGCGGCGGCGAGCAGCCGGTCGGCCTCCACGGTCACCTCCGCCCGTTCGGTCGGCTCGTCGGTCGGGTGGTGTCCGCCCCACTCGAAGACCACCTCGCCGAGTTCCCGCCGGGCCTGCTCGGCGTCGAGGACGGCCCGGGCGCTGGCCCGCAGACCGTCGTCGAGGGACGGGTCCGGGTACGGCACCCGGGTCCACCCGCCGTCGTACCAGTAGACGTAGCCGAGCTCGTCGCTCTCGGCGTGCCGGGTCAACTCGGGCCAGGGCAGCCAGGCGGGCGCCCCGGCGAGCAGGTCGAGCGGGGGGCTCGCCCAGGTGGTGTCGCTGTACTCGTGGTCGTAGCCGAAGAGCACCGCCCGGCCGCCGTCGACGAGCACCAGACGGGCCCAGTTGCCGCCGTGGTCGTCGTGGTGGGCGCCGTTCGCGTCGCACCAGTACACGTCGTCGTTGCCGAGGGTGGTCAGGGCGGCGGCGAGGGCACCCCACCGGGCCCACAGCGTCGGGGGATCCGCGATGTCGATTCGCATCTGCCGGATCCTCGCAGAACCCTCCGACACCGGCGCGGGTGCGGCCCCGACACCGGCGCGGGTGCGGCCCCGACACCGGCGCGGGTGCGGCCCCGACACCGGCGCGGGTGCCGGGGCCGG
>NZ_JBEPEQ010000154.1:0-10614 GCF_040300925.1 Micromonospora sp. NPDC000207 | reverse complement strand
ACAACTTTATAACTACCCACCCCACCCCCATGCCCCCCCCTTTCCCGACCTGGTTGCCGCGCCCCTCGGGCTGCCCCCCCCCCCGGGCCGCCCCACGCCGGACCACCAGGCGAACGGAGACGAGCATGGGCGACTTCGTCAAGTACCACGCCCTCGGCAACGACTACCTGATCATCGACCCCCGACGGGTGGACGTTCCCGCGTCCGGAGCCACCGCCCGACTCCTCTGCGACAGGCGGTACGGAGTGGGGGCCGACGGCCTCCTCGTCGGCCCGGTCGGCCCGGTCACCCCGGGGGAGCCGGTCGAGCTGCTGATCTTCAACTCCGACGGCAGTCCCTGCGGGCGCAGCGGCAACGGCATCCGGATCTTCGCCGACCACCTGCTCGGCCGGGAACCGCAGCTGGGAGACGGCCCCTCCGGCCGGGGCCTCACCGTCCGGACGGCCAGCGGCACCTCCCGGGTGGAGATCACCACCCCCGGCACCGTCCGCATCACCCTGGACGCCCCGACCATCACCACGACCGACCCGATCCCGTCCGACCCGGCCCAGTTCGACCCGGCCTCGTCCGGCCCGGCCCAGTTCGACCCGGTGCATCCCGGCCCGGCCTCGTCCGGCCCGATGCAGTCCGGCCCGATGCAGTCCGGCCCGATGCAGTCGGGCCCGGTCCGGTCCGGGCAGCACCGGGAGCGGTTGCTCCGGCCGTTGTCCGTCGGGGGCCGACACCTGCCGGTCCTCGTCCTCGACAACGGCAACCCCCACGTGGTGGTGCCGCTGTCCGCCGTCGACCGGGCCGTCGCCGAACGCTGGGGAGAGCCGATCGCCTCACACCCCGACTTCCCCGGACGGACCAACGTGGAGTTCCTGCGGGTCACCGAGCGCGGCCTGATCGAGATCGAGGTGTGGGAACGGGGGGCGGGCTACACCACCGCCTCGGGCAGCGGCGCCTGCGCCGCCGCCAGCGCCGCCCACGCCCTGGGGTTGATCGACGACAGGGTGCTGGTCCGGATGCCGGGGGGCGCGGTCGAGGTCGACATCGCCCCCGACGGCACCGTCGGCCTGACCGGCCCCGTGGCGGAGGTCTTCACCGGGCTCCTCGGCGGGGAACTGCGCACCCGGCTGACCGCCGAACGCCGGTCGTCGACGCCGGTGGCGGAGCCGGTGCCGTGACCGGCGACCGTGAGGTGGTGGGGGCCTGCCCCCTGGACTGCCCGGACGGATGCAGCTGGACGGTCACCGTCCGCGACGGCAGGGCGGTACGGCTGCGCGGCACCGCCGACCACCCGTACACCAGGGGCACCCTCTGCGTGAAGGTCAACCAGTACCTCGACCACACCGCCGCACCGGACCGACTGCTGTACCCGCTGCGCCGTACCGGCCCGAAGGGGGAGGGGCGCTTCACCCGGATCAGCTGGGACGAGGCGCTGTCCGAGATCGCCGGACGGCTCCGGCGGATCATCGCCGACAGCGGCGGTGAGGCCATCTGGCCGTACCAGGGCACCGGGAACCTCGGCTACCTCCAGGGACTCCAGGGACGGGCCGGAGCCCGACTGTGGAACGTCCTCGGTGCCAGCCGACACGAGCTGACCATCTGCTCGATCGCCGGACTCGTCGGCACCGAGTACGCCACCGGCACCACCCGGGGCATCGAACCCGAATCGCTGGTCCACTCCCGGCTGATCCTGCTCTGGGGGGCCAACCCCCTCACCACCGGCCACCATCTGTGGCGATTCGTCGAACAGGCGCGGCGCTCCGGCGCGTACGTGGTGGTGATCGACCCGGTCCGGACCCGGACCGCCCGCCAGGCCGACGAGCACGTGGCCCCGCTGCCCGGCACCGACGCCGCCCTGGCCCTCGGGCTCCTGCACGTGGTCCTCGCCGAGGACGGTGCCGACCAGGACTTCCTGGACCGGCACACACTGGGCTGGCCCGAGTTCCGCGACCGGATCCTCGACTACCCGCCGGAGCGGGTCGCCGCCCTCACCGGTGTCCCCCGGGAACAGATCGTCGACCTGGGGCGGCGGCTGGCCCGCACCCGTCCCACCGCCGTGCGCGCCGGCATCGGCGTGCAGCGGCACGCCGGCGGCGGCGAGGTGCTCCGGACCCTGGCCTGCCTGGTCGGGGTGACCGGCGACTGGCAGTACCCGGGCGGCGGGCTGGCCTACTCCACCGACGGGTACTTCGGCGGCGACCGGGCCGCGCTGGCCCGCGACGACCTGCTCGCCGCACCGGTACGGACCCTGTCGATGACCCGGCTCGCCGACAACCTGCTCACCCTCACCGACCCGCCGGTCCGGGCGTTGGTCGTGTACGGCTCCAACCCGGTGGCCAGCGCCCCCGACCAGAACCGGATCCGGGAGGCGTTGACCCGCCCCGACCTGTTCACAGTCGTCCTCGACCACTTCCCGACAGACACCGTCGACTACGCCGACATCGTCCTCCCGGCGACCATGCAGACCGAGCACCTTGACGTCCACGACGGCTACGGACACGTCTACGTCGCCTGGAACGAACCGGCGGTACCACCCCCGGGGGAGTGCCTGTCCAGCACCGAGACCTTCCGCCGCCTGGCCCGACACCTCGACCTCACCGAGCCCAGCCTGTACGACTCCGACGAGGAACTGGCCCGGCAACTCCTGGACAACGACCATCCGTCGCTGGCCGGGATCACCGTCGACCGGCTCCGCCGACAGGGCTGGGCCAGGCTGAACTACCCGCCCGCGTTCGTGCCGTTCCCCGACGGGTTCCCCACCCCGTCGGGCCGACTGGAGTTCCGGTCCGAACGGGCCGCAGAGGCCGGGCTCGACCCGGTGGCCGGCTACACCCCACCTCGGGAACCCACCGACCCCGACCTGTCCACCCGGTACCCGTTGACGCTCATCGCCGGGGCCGGGCACTTCTTCGTCAACACCGTCTTCGCCAACAAACCGGAACTGGCCCGCCGGGCCGGACCGCCCCGGGTCGTCCTGCATCCCGACGACGCCGGACCGCGCGGCCTCGTCGACGGGGGACAGGCCCGGATCTTCAACGACCGGGGGGAGTTCCGGGCCGTCGTCACCGTCGGCGCGGACCTGGTACGCCCCGGAGTGGCAGCGACAACAAAGGGCCACTGGCTCAAGCTCACCGGCGGAGCCGGAGTGAACGCCACAGTCGACGAACGCGACGCGGACATGGGCGGCGGTGCCGTCTTCCACGACAACCGGGTGCAGGTCGAACCCGCAGTGACCAGTGATGAGGAGAACGTCGATGGAGTTCCGCCAACTCGGTCACAGCGGCCTACGGGTCAGTGAGATCGCGTACGGCAACTGGCTGACCCACGGTTCCCAGATCGACGAGGACGCCGCCAGGGCGTGCGTGGCGGCGGCCCTCGACGAGGGGATCACCACCTTCGACACCGCCGACGTGTACGCCGGGACCCGGGCCGAGGCAGTCCTCGGCGACGCCCTGTCCGGGCAACGCCGGGAGGGCCTGGTCCTGTGCACGAAGGTGTACTTCCCGACCGGCCCCGGCCCCAACGACCAGGGGCTGTCCCGCAAACACGTGACCGAGTCGCTGCACGCCTCCCTGCGGCGGCTGGGCACCGACTACGTGGACGTCTACTACGCCCACCGGTTCGACCACCACACCCCGCTGGTGGAGACGCTGCGCGCCTTCGACGACCTGGTCCGCCAGGGCAAGGTGCTCTACCTCGGGGTGTCGGAGTGGACGGCCGAGCAGATCGGTGCCGCCAGGCGGATCGTCGACGAACTGGGGCTGACGCCGTTCGTCTGCAACCAGCCGCAGTACAACATGCTGTGGCGGGTGATCGAGAGCGAGGTCGTCCCGGCCAGCGAGAAGGCGGGGATGAGTCAGGTGGTGTGGTCCCCGCTGGCCCAGGGGGTCCTCAGCGGCAAGTACCGGCCGGACGAACCCCCACCCTCGGGGTCCCGGGCGCTCGACGAGGTGGGCAGCACCTGGGTGGAGGCGTACCTACGGCCGGAGGTCCTGCGGCGGGTCGCCGGTCTGCTGCCCCTGGCCGAGGAGGCCGGGCTCACCCCGGCCCAGCTCGCCGTGGCGTGGACCCTCGCGAACCCGAACGTCGCCTCGGCGATCGTCGGCGCCTCCCGCCCGGAGCAGATCCGGGAGAACGTCGCGGCGGCCGGGGTACGGCTCGACCCGGACCTGCTCCGGCGGGTCGACGAACTCCTCGGTGACGTCGTGGAACGTGACCCGGCCAAGACCGACAGCGCCTGACCCACCCGCCGCCGCGACGAATCGAGGTTCGATGCGCTACACCCCCTTCGACCTGGTGCAGTGGCAGTCCCGGTACGAGCCCACAGTGGACTACACCCTCGCCGACAGCAGCTGCCGGCCGGTGGAGTTGCACGACTTCCTCGACGAGTCGCAGGTCGCCCGGCTGGTCGCCGGCCCCCAGCACTATCCCGAGGTACGCGGGACCCCCGAGCTGCGTCGGCTCGTCGCCGGATGGCAGGGCTGCCGGCCGGAGGAGGTGATCGTCACCGTCGGGGCGGCCGAGGCCAACAGCATCCTGGCCGGGGCGCTGATCGGCCCGGGCGACCACGTCGTGCTGATGGAACCGGGGTACCGGCAGGTGTGGGGGCTGGCCCACAACGCCGGGGCGAAGATCAGCGTGGTGGGGCTCGACGAGCGCAACGGGTGGCGGCTCGACGTGGCGGCGTTGGAGAGCGCGGTCCGCCCGGACACCCGGGTCATCGCGGTGACCAATCCGAACAACCCGGCCGGGTCGGTCCTCACCGCGCAGGAGATGGCGGCGGTGGTGGCAGTGGCCGAACGCAACGGCGCCTGGCTGATGGTCGACGAGGTCCACCGGGGCACCGAACTCGACACCGACGAGGTCACGGCGACCTTCTGGGGCCACTACGACCGCCTGGTCTGTGTCGGCAGCCTGTCCAAGGCGTTCGCCCTGCCGGGGCTGCGGGTGGGGTGGATCGTCGCCACCGGTGACCTGCTCGACGAGCTGTGGCGGCGACACGAGTACGCCACCGTCAGCACGGGGCTGCTCGCCATGCGGATCGCCGAGGCGGCCCTGACGACGCCGTACCGGGACCGGTTGCTCGACCGCAACCGAGGGCTCATGCGCGCGGGCCGGTCGCTGCTGCTGCGGTGGGCCGAGGCGCACCCGGACCTTGTCTCGATCGTCGCGCCCACCGCGACCGCCCTGGGGTTCCTGCGGTACCGGGGGGAGGCGACGAGCCTGGAGGTGGCCCACGCGCTGCGCCGACTCGGCGGGGTGCTGGTGGCCCCCGGAGCCCACTTCGGCGCGGAGGGCCACCTCCGGGTGATCCACTCCCTGGACCCCGAGTACGTCTCGGCGGCCCTGGACCGGGTGGCATCGGTGCTGACCGAGGGCGTCGAGGCCGGCGACCCGCCCACCCGCTGACGCCGACCGGGGCAGGTGCCCGTCGCCGGGGTCGACCCCGACGACGGGCACCTGTCGGTTCAGCCGGAGCGGGCCGGTGCCGGTCGAGGCCCGGTCCCGGTCGTCTCGGTCGTCCCGGTCGTCTCGGTCGTCTCGGTCGTCCCGGTCGTCTCGGTCGTCCCGGTCGGCGGCGCGGTGACCCGCCGTTCCCCCAGGGTCAGCGCGACCACCGCCCCGAGCAGGATCACCGACCCGGCGGTGGCGGTGACGGTCAACCGCTCGTGGAGCAGGAGCACCGCGATGACGGCTGCGGTGACCGGTTCGACGAGCGCGATCACCGACGCGGTGGTCGCCCGGACGGTGGCCAGACCGGCGAAGAACAGGCTGTAGGCCAGTGCCGTCGGGGCGAATCCCAGGTAGGCGAGCAACCCCAGCACCATCCTGGGGTCGCCCGAGGTGGGCAGGAGCCCTTCGACGAGGGCCAACGGGAACAGGCAGACCATCCCGACGGCGAACCCGCCCAGGGCCGTCGACCGGGCGTTGCCGTTGGTGCCGTCGCGGCCCAGCTTCCGGTTGAGCAGCGTCACCCCGGCATACCCCGTGGCGGACAGCAGCGCGCAGGCCAGCCCCAGCATCGGGGCCGACCCGGTGCCGGTGCTTCCCCCGCCGACCAGCAGGACCAGTCCGGCCAGGGCCATCACGACGGTGACGGTGCCCGCGCGGCCGAGCCGTTCGGCCATCAGGAACCGGGACCCGACGGCGATGAGGATCGGCCCGGAGCCCAGGGTCACCACCGTCGCCACGGCCAGCCCCGCGTAGCCGACGGCGGCGAAGTAGGCGGTCTGGTAGACGGCCAGACCGACGCCGGTGGTCACGATCTGCCGCCACCGCCCACGCAACGGAGCCACCGCCGCCCGACGCCTGACGGCCAGGTGGACGGCGGCTAGGAGCAGGACCCCACCGGCGAACCGCCAGAAAGAGACCGCCACCGGGCCCAGCCCGCTGGTCTCGTAGAGGAGGGCCGCAGCGGCACCGCCGGTTCCCCAGGCGATCGCTGCCACACAGATGTAGAGGATTCCGCGCCCTACCGAAGAGGGCATCGTCATGTTCACACAATTCTCCGTTGTCGACGCCGCCCGGGCACCACGAATGCACCCGGGCTCAGGAAAGTCAGAGCCGGGTCGGGGTGGGTGTTGTTACCGGGTCGCCGGTGGCGGCGAGACAACGAGGAACGTCACCCGGTCACCGTACCGTCGCCGGGCGGGTCGGACAATCGACGTCGGTGCCCGGCGTTTCGGCCCGGGACGCCGTGGTTCAGTCCCGGACGAGGACCAGTCGCAGGGCCAGCCCGAGGAAGACCGACGCGGTCACGACGTTGAGGGCCTTGATGATGCGGCGGCTGCGGCGCAGCACCTGCCCGGCGTGCCCGGCGGCGAGCCCGATCGGGCCGTCGATGAGGAGGTCCACCACGACCAGGGTGACGCCGAGGACGAGGAACTGCCCGACGACGTTGCCGGCGGCCGGGTCGACGAACTGGGGCAGGAACGCGGCGTTGAACAGGATCACCTTCGGGTTGAGCAGGTTCACCACCGCCGCCTTGCGGAACGCCTGCCAGTGGCTGATCGTGGCGGCCCCGTCGGCGTTGCTCACCACTGTCAGGTCGTCGCGTTCCACCCAGGTCCGGATCGCCAGGTAGATGAGGTACGCCGCGCCGGCCCAGCGCAGCACGTCGTAGAGGAAAGGGGCCACGGCGAAGATCGCGGCGAAGCCGAGGATGGCGGCCAGGGCGTGGACGGCGAGGCCGACAGCGACGCCGAAGGCGGCGGAGAGCCCGGCGAGGGGGCCGCCGCCGACGCCCATGGTGATGATGAAGGCCATGTCGGGTCCCGGAACGATCACCAGAATGACGACTGCGACGACGAATGCCTGGTAGAGCGACATATCGAGCACCGGCATAGTCTGCCACGGCTGACGCCGGATCCGGGGACCCGACCCCGCCCGCCATCCACGGGTCGGAATGCGGATGGGAATTGCATCAACCTCGGCCCCTCGTTGAGGGCTGTCCGATGGTGAGGCCATCAGGCCCACGTCGGCCAAGCCATCCAGATCCGCCGCCGCAGATGCCGCCTCGACCAGCCGAACGCTGCCGCCGAATCATCCCTCGTCGTCGTCGAGCAGTTCGCGGCGCCATGCGGCGAACCTGCTACGGAGATCGTCCAACGCTCGGCCGGTGACGCCGTACTGGGCGAAGTCTTCGGGATCGAGCTGGGTGGCTTGTGTGAGAGCGTCGGCGAAGATGCGCGGGTCGAAGCCCCGGTCGGCGCGCTGCGCGAGGGCGAGGAGGGCGTCGCGGGTGTAGCGGCCGGATCGGAGGGTGGCGTCGATGTCGATGAAGTCCCGGGCGAACGCTCGCCCGTAGAGGGCGCTCATCTGTTCGCTACCGCGTCGTCAGGGTGGAGGACGGGTCCGATCGCCATGAGGATCGGTTCGTTGGCGCGCCAGTCCACGCCGAGTTCGACCTTGGAAACCCGCGCACCGTCGGTGACGGCCAGCCGGGCGAAAGTGTCGTACTGGCGCTCGGTCTCGACGGTGAGGCCGTCGTATCGGTAGGCGTGCACGACGGCGGTGACCGCGGCGGGGAACTCGTCGCGGCGGTCCCAGGCGGTGAACAGGTCGACGTCCTCGCTGGGCCGTTCCAGGAGCCCGGCGGCCTGCACCGCGTAGCCGCCGGCCAGCGCGAAGCCGTATCGATCGGCCGCCCCGAGCCCGGTACGGGCGAGGCGTTCGTGGAAGGGGTCCACCGCTACGCCGCGTTGCTGCGGGTGGCGGCGAGTTCGGGGAAGGCGTCCTCCCAGCGCTGCCGGAGCTGGGGTGGCAGCCAGAGGGTGGGCCAGAGTCGCCGAAGGAGGTCGGCGTCGAGCCAGGTGTGCAGATCCTCGACGGTACCGGCTTCGGTGAGCACGCCCTTGTACATGCTGGCCAGGCGCGCGGGCCGGTCAAGGTCGTACTCGGCGCGTCCGGACCAGTCGAGGTGACGCGGAAGCGTGACCACGCCCTTGGTGGGGCCGTGCAGCGCGGTGAGGGTTTCGGCGATCACATAAGGCTTCCGGTCACCATATGGCCGGTAGTCCGCTGGTGGCTGGGGTGATGTCCTACGTCGGTTGATGTTGGTCGCTCGCCGGACTTCCGGTCGTAGTGCCTGGCGGATCGTTTCCCGGCTGTAACCGGTGACCCGCTGCAGATCCACCGGCCGCCACCCGGCCGCGTGGAACGCCCGCAGTTGCTCGTCCCGCTCGGTCAATGCCTGTGCCCGCGTCGCCTCGTACCGGGAGACAACCGTGTGCAGCTCGTCCTCGGAGAACCGGCCCATGGCCGTTAGCCTACCAGGCTAGGCCCAGCACGCTTGGCTTACGCGGATCTCCGTAGCCGACGGACCAGTCGTGATGATCGCGATGGGATTCGCTCATGTCCTGGTTGGTGAGGCCCTCGCCGGCCTGCTTCGGAAGCTGGGCAGGCGTGCTGCTGCCCCGCTGTCCGCTGCGCGTTGTGGCCCGTGCTCAGCCCCGGCGCGGCTGTGGCACCCGGACGCTCGCCATGCCGGCGGCCGTGGCCGCCTCGATGCCCAGGTCCGCGTCCTCGAAGACGAGACAGGCGTGCGCGGGCACCCCGAGCAGCTCGGCAGCGCGCAGGAACGGCTCCGGGTCCGGCTTGGGGCGGGCGTACTCCCCGGCGCAGACCAGCACGTCGAACCGGTCGAGGATGCCGAGCGCGTTCAGGGACGCGACGACCGACTCCCGGACGCTGCCGGAGACCACGGCGAACGGGATCCGCCCGTGGGCGTCGTCGATGTGCGCCAGCACCTCCGGGATGCCGCCGGCCGTCGGCAACAGCCCCTGGTAGAGGGCCTCTCGCCGGGCCGTGACCTCCGCGACCGGCATGGCCAGACCGTGCCGGAGGTTGAGGTCGACGATGATGTCGGCGGTCGGCCGACCCGCCCAGGCGAGGAAGAGGTCCTCGGGGAACTCGCAGCCCCACTCGGCCAGGGACCGCTGCCAGGCCGTGAAGTGCTGGGGCATCGAGTCGACGATGGTCCCGTCGCAGTCGAACAGGTACGCCTGGAATTCGCCGGTGGGCAGGGGCAGCATCACCCGGCCAGGGTATCGACAGCGCGTCGCCGCCGGTCCGCCCGGTCGGATCGTCGCCGTGGTTCTGCCGGTCGGGTCACAACCGGCGGTGCCTGACGAGCAGGTCGACGTACCCCTTCGTGGGGTGGGCGAACGCCTCGGGCACCCGGCCGACCACGGTGAAGCCGAGCGAGCGCCACAGCGCCACCGCCCGGGTGTCCGAGCTGGTTGGGTGTACGTCTCACCGGCCGCCACGATGTCCCGCAGGAACTGCCAGATCGAGGGCCAGCCGTCGACGGTGGCTGCCCGGAACCGCATGGCCCGCAGCATGCCAGTTCCCACCCGTCGGCGCGCAACCCGAATTCCGGCAGGCCGCAGTGATGTTTGACGGCGCAAGTAACGGGTAGTCGCCGGAGTTGATCCCGAAAAAGGAGGAAACCCCTGATGGCAGGCCAGACCAAGGTGGCAGTGATCTACTACAGCGCCACCGGCATCACGTACCAGATGGCGCAGTCCGCCGTCGAAGCCGCCGGTGACGCCGGGGCCGAGGTCCGACTGCGCAAGGTCCGGGAACTCGCCCCCGAGGAGGCCATCCGGTCGAACTCCGGCTGGCACGCCCACCGCCTGGAGACCCAGGACGTCATGGAGGTCGAACTCGACGACCTGGACTGGGCCGACGTGGTCATCTTCGGCTCGCCCACCCGGTACGGGATGATCGCCGCCCAGCTCAAGCAGTTCATCGACACCACCGGACCGCTCTGGGCCAACGGCAAGCTCGCCGACAAGGTGTACTCCGCGTTCACCTCCACTGCCACCTCCAACGGCGGGCAGGAGTCGACACTGCTCAGCCTCTTCAACGTCTTCTACCACTGGGGTGGCATCGTGGTGGCCCCCGGCTACACCGACCCCAGCCAGTTCGTGGCGGGCAACCCGTACGGTGCCTCCCACACCAGCAACAACGGCGAGGTCCCGCCGGACGACGTGGCGCTCGCCGCCACCGCGCTGACCGCGAAGCGGGCGGTCCGGATCGGCACCGCCGTCCGGCAGGGCCTCGCGGCGGGCTGACCACTGTCGCCACGGGGGTCCCGCCGGGGTGGTCCGCCCCCACCGC
>NZ_JBEPEQ010000153.1:0-10819 GCF_040300925.1 Micromonospora sp. NPDC000207 | reverse complement strand
CACGGCGACCTCGTCCGGGTCGTGCCGGTGCCGCTGGTGCCGCCCCACGGCCAGGGTGCCGAGGCGCTGGCCCCGGGCGATCAGCGGCACGGCGAAGCCCTCGGTCGGCGCGCTGAGCGGAACCTGCGAGCCGTTGCGGGTGGCCTCCTTCAGCCGGGCCTGGATCGACTCCGGCCCGGTCTCCCGCAACACCTGGTGCAGCTGCGGAAGGACTGACTCGTCGGCGTGGCTGGCGGCGGCGAGCTTCAACCTGCCCCACTCGTCAGTGGTGTGCACCGCGCACCACTGACCCAACCGGGGCACCACCAGTTGGGGGATGAGCGCCATCGTCAGTTCCACGTCGAGGGAGTGGGCGAGGAGTTCGCTCGCCTCGGCCAGGAAGGTCAGCCAGGCCCGTCGGCGGACGTCGGCCCGGCGCAGCCTGTCGTTCTCCAGGTGCAGCGAGAGTCGTTCGGCGGCGAGGACTGCCAGGGGGCGGGCGTACCCGGAGGGTGCCGCGTCCAGCTCCAACTGCCCGACGTACGGCCGGTGCACCGCCAGCGGCACCCGGAGCAGGTCCTGCCCGGATCGGGGGTGGCGCCCGTACCGGGCGAGCACCTGGGAGCCCTGCCCGTCGCCCCGGTCCAGGTGGACCATCCCACCTGCCGCGCCGATCATCTCGCCCACCCGACCGAGCAGGTCGGTGGCGAACTCGGGCAGCGGATCGTCCGAGTACGGGTCGGGCATGGTCTGCATCAGCTCGCTCATGGCGGCGGCGCTGGGGGTCGACCCATCGGAGGTCGTCGCCCGGGGGGCGGCCGAGGGGGCCTCCGGCCGGTTTCTGCCAGACCTCGGCCTGTCGGCGCGTTCGAGCCGGAACCAGACCCCCTTGCCGGTGGGGAGGTACGTGGTGCCCCATCGGCTGGCGAAGTGGTCGACCAGCAGCAGGCCCCGGCCGCGTTCCGACACCTCGTTGATCTCGGTGGTGTCGTTGCGGACCCCGACGATCAGTTCGTCGACCGGCCCGGAGGCGAAGTCCGACACCGTCACTGTCAGCCCGACGTCGTCCGCGACGACCTCGATGTCCAGGTCGGTGCCGGCGTGCTCGACGGCGTTCGTGGAGAGTTCGGTGGTCAGCAGCAGCGCCTCGTTGACCAACCCGTCGAGGTCGGCCTCGGTGAGGACCGACCTGACCAGTGCCCGGGCCGCAGCCGGGGTACGCCGGTCTGCGGGCAGCCGGACCCGCCGGACGTGCTCGTCCGAGCCCCCGTCCGCTGCGGCCCCCGCCTCCGCTGACATCTCTCATATCCTGCCCGGCGGACGCCGGGGTGCCAAGCTGATCTCTGTGGGATCCACTCCGCAGGTTCTCGTCGGGGGCTGTGGTCAGCGTGGCGGCCGGGCACGTCGGATGGCGTGGGCGCGGTCACGGGCACAATGATGGGATGGGTCGGCGTGCCGGCCTCCGCCCGAAGTCCCGAGCTTTGCGAGGAATGATGACCACGGCGAAACAGTCCGCCGCCCCGGACTCCGCTCCGGAGCGTGACGCGGTGCTCGACGAGTTGGCGGCGGCGCTGCGGCGGGTCCGCCACGGCGACCTGAAGGTACGGCTGTCCCGCCGCTCGGGTGCCGCCGGCGAGGTCGTCGACGCGTTCAACGAGGTGGTGGCGCTTCAGGAGCGGCAGCACCTCGACCTGCGGCGGATCAGTCGGGTCGTCGGTCGGGACGGTCGGCTCACCGAACGGCTGGACGAGGAGGGGCTGGAGGGCGCCTGGGTCGAGGGGCAGCGGGCTGTCAACTCCCTCATCGACGACCTGGGGCGGCCGACGACGGAGATCGCCCGGGTGATCGTGGCGGTGGCCGACGGGGACCTCTCCCAGCACATGGCGTTGGAGATGGACGGCCGTCCACTGCGCGGGGAGTACCTGCGGATCGGCCGGACCGTCAACACCATGGTCGACCAGCTCTCCTCGTTCTCCAGCGAGGTGACCCGGGTGGCCCGGGAGGTGGGCACCGAGGGTGAGTTGGGCGGCCAGGCCGACGTACGCGGTGCGGCAGGAACCTGGAAGGACCTCACCGACTCGGTGAACACGATGGCGTCGAACCTGACCCACCAGGTGCGGTCGATCTCACAGGTGGCCACGGCGGTGGCGAAGGGTGACCTGTCGCAGAAGATCACCGTGTCGGCCAGGGGTGAGGTCGCCGAACTCGCGCACACCTTCAACTCGCTCACCGACACGCTGCGGCTCTTCGCCGAGCAGGTGACCCGGGTGGCCCGGGAGGTGGGCACCGAGGGCAAGCTCGGCGGCCAGGCGGAGGTGCCGAACGTCGCCGGGACCTGGAAGGACCTGACCGACAGCGTCAACTCGATGGCGTCGAACCTGACAGCCCAGGTCCGCAACATCGCCCAGGTCTCCACTGCGGTGGCCCGGGGCGACCTGTCGCAGAAGATCACCGTCGCCGCGCAGGGCGAGATCCTGGAGCTCAAGGACACCGTCAACACGATGGTGGACCAGTTGTCGTCGTTCGCCGACGAGGTGACCCGGGTGGCCCGGGAGGTGGGCACCGAGGGCAAGTTGGGTGGTCAGGCCCAGGTCCGGGGAGTCTCGGGCACCTGGCGGGACCTCACCGAGAACGTCAACCAGCTCGCCGGGAACCTGACGAGCCAGGTCCGCAACATCTCCCAGGTCTCCACCGCGGTGGCGAAGGGTGACCTGTCGCAGAAGATCACGGTTGATGCCCGGGGCGAGATCCTGGAGTTGAAGAACACCGTCAACACGATGGTGGACCAGCTCTCGTCGTTCGCCGACGAGGTGACCCGGGTGGCCCGGGAGGTGGGCACCGAGGGCAAGTTGGGTGGTCAGGCGCAGGTCAAGGGCGTCTCGGGTACGTGGCGGGACCTGACCGACAACGTGAACTCGATGGCGTCGAACCTGACGTCGCAGGTCCGGAACATCGCCTCGGTCACCACTGCGGTGGCGAAGGGTGACCTGTCGCAGAAGATCACGGTTGATGCCCGGGGCGAGATCCTGGAGTTGAAGAACACCGTCAACACGATGGTGGACCAGCTCTCGTCGTTCGCCGACGAGGTGACCCGGGTGGCCCGGGAGGTGGGCACCGAGGGCAAGTTGGGTGGTCAGGCGCAGGTCAAGGGCGTCGCCGGCACCTGGCGGGACCTGACCGACAACGTGAACTCGATGGCGTCGAACCTGACAGCCCAGGTCCGCAACATCGCCCAGGTCTCCACCGCCGTGGCGAAGGGTGACCTGAGTCAGAAGATCACGGTTGACGCCCGGGGCGAGATCCTGGAGCTGAAGTCGACAGTGAACACGATGGTGGACCAGTTGTCGTCGTTCGCCGACGAGGTGACCCGGGTGGCCCGGGAGGTGGGTACCGAGGGCAAGTTGGGTGGTCAGGCGCAGGTCAAGGGCGTCTCGGGTACGTGGCGGGACCTGACCGACAACGTGAATTCGATGGCGTCGAACCTGACGTCGCAGGTCCGGAACATCGCCTCGGTCACCACTGCGGTGGCCAAGGGTGACCTGTCGCAGAAGATCACGGTTGACGCCCAGGGTGAGATCCTGGAGCTGAAGAGCACAGTCAACACGATGGTGGACCAGCTCTCGTCGTTCGCCGACGAGGTGACCCGGGTCGCCCGGGAGGTCGGCATCGAGGGCAAGCTCGGGGGCCAGGCCCAGGTGAAGGGGGTCTCGGGCACCTGGCGGGACCTCACCGAGAACGTCAACCAGCTCGCCTCCACACTGACCACCCAGCTGCGGGCGATCTCCCGGGTGTCGACCTCGGTGACCCGGGGGGACCTGACCCAGCGGATCGCCGTCAAGGCCCAGGGCGAGGTCGCCGAGCTGAAGGACAACATCAACCAGATGATCGTCACCCTCCGGGAGACGACCCACAAGAACGCCGAGCAGGGCTGGCTCGACTCCAACCTGGCCCGCATCGGCGGACTCCTCCAGGGACAGCGCGACCTCGGTGAGGTCTGCCGCATGATCATGATGGAGGTCACCCCGCTGGTCGACGCGCAGCTCGGCGCGTTCTTCCTGGCCGACACCCCCGACGGGTCGACCCGGCTGCGGCTCACCGCCTCCTACGGGTACGTCTCCCGGGGACACGACGTCACCTTCGGGCCGGGCGAGGGACTGGTCGGACAGACCGCCCTGTCCCGCCGGACGATCCGGGTCGGCGCGGTCCCGGACGGGCGGCTCATGCTCCGCTCCGGCCTGGCCGAGACGCCCCCGGCCGACCTGGTGGTGCTCCCGGTCCTCTTCGAGGGGGAGCTGCTGGGCGTGATCGAGTTCGCCAGCGTCAGCCCCTTCTCCGAGCTGCACCTGTCGTTCCTGGAGCGGCTGGTCGCCACCATCGGCATCGCCGTCAACACCATCCAGGCCAACCGGCGTACGGAGGAGTTGCTGGCCCAGTCCCAGCGCCTGGCCCACGAGCTGCAGGAACAGTCTGCCGAACTCCAGCGCACGAACGCCGAACTGGAGGAGAAGGCGAAGCTGCTCAGCGAGCAGAAGGCAAACATCGAGACCCAGAACCGGGAGATCGAGCTGGCCCGGCTCGGGCTGGAGGACAAGGCCAAGGAGCTCACCCGGGCGTCGGCGTACAAGTCGGAGTTCCTGGCGAACATGAGCCACGAGCTGCGTACGCCGCTGAACTCGCTGTTGCTGCTGGCGCGGCTGTTGATGGAGAACTCGGAACGGAACCTGACCGCCAAGCAGATCGAGTTCGCCCGGACCATCCACGGATCCGGGTCGGACCTGCTGCGTCTGATCGACGACATCCTCGACCTGTCCAAGATCGAGGCGGGGCGGATGGACGTCGAGCCGAGTGAGATCCAGTTCGCCGAGATCCGCGGCTACGTCGAGCAGGCATTCGCTCCCCAGGCCCACGACAAGGGCCTCGACCTCCAGGTACGCCTCGCCAAGGAGTTGCCGTCGGCGCTGGTCACCGACGCGCAGCGGCTCCAGCAGATCCTGCGCAACCTGCTGTCGAACGCCGTCAAGTTCACCGACCACGGGGCGGTGACCCTCCGGATCGGGCCCGCCGCGGAGAACGCGATCTTCGACGTGCCGGCGTTGACGAACGCCCAGCAGGTGATCGCGTTCACCGTGATCGACACCGGGATCGGCATCTCCGACGACAAGCTGTCGCTCATCTTCGAGGCGTTCCAGCAGGCCGACGGGACCACGAGCCGCCGTTACGGCGGGACCGGCCTCGGGCTGTCGATCAGCCGGGACCTGGCCCGCCTGCTCGGCGGCACCATCACTGTGAGTTCGGCGCCGGGGCAGGGGTCGACCTTCACCCTCTTCGTGCCGGACGTCCTGGCACCGGACGCGGTGGTGGCCCCGCTGCCGCCGTCACCGTCGCGGGCCGGGCTGCCGTCGTCGCTGCTGATGCCGACGTTGGAGTTGCCGCCGGCACCGGAGACCCCGGCCACCAGGCAGTTGGACGGGGCGACGGTCCTGATCGTCGACGACGACGTCCGGAACGTCTTCGCCCTGACCAGTGCCCTGGAGCTGCACGGGATGACCGTGTTGTACTCGGACAACGGGGCGGACGGCGTCCGGGTCCTGGCGGAGCATCCAGAGGTGGACATCGTGCTGATGGATGCCATGATGCCGGACCAGGACGGTTACGAGACCACCCGGCAGATCCGGCGTAACCACCGCTTCGCCGACCTGCCGGTGGTCTTCCTGACCGCGAAGGCCATGCCGGGGGACCGCGAGTCGGCGCTCGCCGCCGGGGGCAGCGACTACATCACCAAGCCGGTGGACCTGGACCAGTTGATCGAGCTGATGTCGAACTGGATCAGCAGCAGTAGCCGAGGTAGCAAGGAGAGTTCGTGACCCAGATGGCGAAGGCGCTGCTGGTCGATGACCGCCGGGAGAACCTGATGGCCCTGGAGGCGATCCTCCAGGGGTTGCCGGTGCAGTCGGTGGCGGTGGAGAGCGGGGAGGCGGCGCTGAAGCAACTGCTCGTCGACGACTTCGCGGTGATCCTGCTCGACGCCCAGATGCCCGACATGGACGGGTTCGAGACCGCCGGGCACATCAAACGGCGGGAGCGGACCCGACACGTACCGATCATCTTCCTGACCGCCGCCGACCGGGACGCGCAGCTAGCCCTGCGCGGGTACGCCGCCGGGGCGGTGGACTACCTCACCAAGCCCTTCGACCCGTGGGTCCTGCGGGCCAAGGTCTCCGTCTTCGTCGAGCTGTGGGTGAAGACCCGGCAACTCGCCGCCCAGTCGGATCTGGTCCGCGAGCGTGAGGCCCAGTGGCGCACCCTCACCGACGCCGTCGACGAGGCCACCACCCTGCTGCGCGGTACCACCCCCGAGGCCCGTACCCGCGCCGTGGAACTCCTCGAACAGGCCCGCTGGGGGCCCACCCCCTGACCGGGCCTGCGCGCCGGTGGGGTCAGGACGTGGACTGGTTGTTGCGGATCATCAGGGCGGAGCGGAGGCCGGTGATGTCCAGGACCCGGATCAGGAAGTCACCCACGTTGGTGAGGACCAGGAGGCTCTGCGCGTGACTGGCCTTGCGGCTGAGGACGACGAGGGTGCCCAGTCCCTGCGAGTCGCAGAAGGTGACCCCACCGAGGTCGAGGACGATACGTGGCGGGGGCTCGGTGAGAACCTCGTTCACGACTGTCGACAACTGGGTGGCCGTGAGCATGTCGATCTCACCGGAGAGGCGAAGGACTGCTTCGTCCCCGATCCGGTGTAGCGTGATGGACAGTTCGGCACGATCCACCCGGCCAGCCTAGCGCGGTCTGTCAGCTCCGGCCCGACGAGGCGGATACGTCGGTGCGACCGGACGACGATCCCCCCGCCGCCGGCCGACCGGTGTCGTCGTTCCCCACCGTTGACCAGGTCGGAAGCGGTGTCTCCGGGGTGAGCCTGGGCACCTCGGTGCGGGGTGCCTGCCGATTAGCTCTCCGACGCTGACACAATGGCGTCATCGTGACGCAGATGTTTCCCGCCGGATCCGGCCGCTACCCGGCCGACGCGCCGGCCTCCGAGGCCCTGTTCGACCGCGCCCGAGCCCTGGTGCCGGGCGGGGTGAACTCGCCTGTGCGCGCCTTCCGCGCCGTCGGCGGTACCCCGCGCTTCATGGTCCGTGGAGACGGCCCCTGGCTGTACGACGCCGACGACCGGCGCTACGTCGACCTGGTCTGTTCCTGGGGTCCCCTGGTGCTCGGTCACGCCCACCCGGAGGTGGTGGCGGCGGTGCAGGCCGCTGCGGCCCGGGGCACCAGCTTCGGTGCGCCGACCCCCGGTGAGGTCGAGTTGGCGGCCGAGATCGTCGACCGGACCCCGGTCGAGCAGGTCCGGTTGGTCAACTCGGGCACCGAGGCGACGATGTCGGCACTGCGGCTGGCCCGGGGGTTCACCGGCCGGTCCAAGATCATCAAGTTCGCGGGTTGCTACCACGGGCACTCCGACGGACTCCTCGCCGCCGCCGGCTCGGGCGTGGCCACCTTCGGCCTGCCCGACTCCCCCGGGGTGACCGGCGCGGCGGCCGGGGACACCATCGTGCTGCCGTACAACGACATCGCTGCGGTGGAGGCGGTCTTCGCCGCCGAGGGGCCGCAGATCGCGGCGATCATCACCGAGGCCGCCGCCGGGAACATGGGCGTTGTCGCACCCCGCGACGGGTTCAACCAGTCCCTCGCCCGGATCGCCCACGCGCACGGCGCCCTCCTCGTCGTCGACGAGGTGATGACCGGGTTCCGGGTGTCCCGCGCCGGCTGGCACGGGGTCGACCCCTGCGACGCCGACCTGTGGACGTACGGGAAGGTCATGGGGGGTGGCCTCCCGGCTGCCGCCTTCGGCGGACGGGCCGACGTGATGTCGAAGCTCGCCCCGGCCGGCCCGGTCTACCAGGCCGGCACCCTCTCCGGCAACCCGCTGGCCTGCGCGGCCGGCCTGGCCACCCTCCGCCTCGCCGACGACGCGCTCTACCGTCGGCTGGACGAGACGGCAGCCACTGTGAGCAGGCTCGCCACCGACGCGCTCGCCGCCGCCGGGGTGCCCCACCGGCTCTCGTCAGCCGGGAACATGTTTTCGATCTTCTTCACCGACGCCGACGTCGTGGACTACGACACCGCCCGCACCCAGCAGGTGCCGGCGTTCAAGGCGTTCTTCCACGCCATGCTCGCCGCCGGGGTGTATCTCCCGCCGAGCGCGTTCGAGGCGTGGTTCGTATCGGCGGCGCTCGACGAGGCCGCTTTGGACCAGATCGCCGGGGCGCTCCCGGCGGCGGCGACGGCAGCGGCAGCGGCAGGCTCCGGGGGGTAGGTAGCGGTGAGCAGTACGGTCGTCCACGTGCTCCGGCACGGCGAGGTGCACAACCCGGCCCAGATCCTCTACGGCCGGCTGCCCGGCTTCCGCCTCTCCGAGTTGGGCGTGCAGATGGCCAAGGCGGCGGCCGAGGACCTCGCCGAGCGGGACGTCGTGCACGTGGTGGCCAGCCCACTGGAGCGCGCCCAGCAGACCGCCGAGCCGATCGCCGCACAGTTCGGGCTGCCGGTCGGGGTCGACGAGCGGCTGATCGAGAGCGCCAACTGGTTCGAGGGCAAGCGGGTCTCCCCCGGCGACGGGTCGTTCCGCGACCCCCGCAACTGGTGGGTGCTGCGCGACCCGGTGACCCCCTCCTGGGGTGAGGCGTACATGGTCATCGCGGAGCGGATGTTCGCCGCCCTGCACGCCGCCCGGGTCGCCGCCGAGGGGCGGGAGGCGGTGCTCGTCTCCCACCAGCTGCCCATCTGGACCCTGCGCCGGCACGTCGAGCGCAAGCGACTCTGGCACGACCCCCGTCGCCGTCAGTGCGCCCTGGCCAGCCTGACCTCGTTCCACTTCGACGGCGCCAAGGTGGTCGGGGTCGGGTACAGCGAACCGGCCGCGCACCTGATCGCCATGTCCTCGACAGCCCGGACGGCCAAGGGGGCCTGATGCGAGCCCGCAGGTGGGTCACCGGGCTGCTGGCTGCCGTGACGGTCTCGGCGGGGCTCGTCGGCTGCTCCGCCGAACGTGGCGAGGAGCGGTGCGTCAACACCGACGGCATCATCGAGTGCGCCCCCGAGGAGCGCTCGACGGTGCCCGAGGTGACAGGTGAACTGCTCGACGGGACCTCGTACGACCTGGCCGACAGCCGGGGACAGGTCGTCGTGGTCAACTTCTGGGGCTCCTGGTGCAACCCGTGCCGGGCCGAGGCCGACGACCTGGAGAACACCTACCAGGCGACCCGGGACTCCGGGGTGGCCTTCCTCGGCATCAACGTTCAGGACGACAGGGACAAGGCGGTCGCCTTCGAGGAGACCTACAAGGTCACCTACCCGAGCGTGTTCGACCCGGCGAGTCGCCTGGCGCTGCGCTTCGACATCGCGCCCAACAGCATCCCGGCCACCTTCGTCCTGGACCGGGAGGGTCGGATCGCTGCGGTGGTCCGGATGGCTGTCACCCAGGACCGGCTGCAACCTGCGGTGGAGAAGGTCGTCGCCGAGCAGGCCGCGATGGCCGGTCCCCGCTGATGGGCGAGACGTTCCGGGAACTCGCCCAGAACGGGCCGCTGCTGCTGGCCATCGGGGCGGCGGCGCTCGCCGGGCTGGTCAGCTTCCTCTCCCCGTGCATCCTCCCCCTCGTGCCCGGTTACCTCTCGTACGTCACCGGCCTGGCCGGTGCCGACCTCGAAGGCCGCCCCGCAGCGGGCAGGGGCCGCCCTCCTCGCACCGGACCGACGGCGGCGGCAGCGGGGGCGACGACGACAGCGGGGGCGGCGGGGGGTGTCGCTCTGGACGAGCGGCCCGTCGACGAGCGGCGGACGGCGGCGGTGGCGGCGGTCAAGGGTCGGGTCCTCGCCGGGACCCTGCTGTTCATCGCCGGGTTCACCGTCGTCTTCGTCTCCACTGCGGTGGTGGTCTCCTCGGCCGGTCGGCTGCTCTTCGAGTACGACCGGATCGTGGAGATCGTCGTCGGGGCGCTGATCGTCCTGCTCGGTCTCGGGTACCTCGGGGTCGTCCCGGGCCTGCAACGGGAGTTCCGGATCACCAAACTCCCCTCGGCCGGGCTGCTGGGCGCCCCGGTATTCGGGGCGGTCTTCGCGCTGAGCTGGGTGCCCTGTGTCGGCCCCACCCTCGGGGCGGTGCTCGGGATGGGCGCGGTCGGGGGACAGACCGACCGGGCGGTGGTGCTTGCGGTGGCGTACTGCGTGGGGTTGGGGTTGCCCTTCGTGATCTTCGGGCTCGGCTTCCAGCGTCTGCTCGGGGTGTTCAAGGCGATCCGCCGCAACAGCCGGTGGGTGACCCGGGCCGGTGGTGCCCTGCTGATCCTGATCGGTCTGGCCCTGGTGACAGGTGGCTGGCAGAACTTCGTGATCTGGTTGCAGACCACCGTCGGGGTGGGTGAGGTGAGCATCTGATGACCGCCGTGCAGGACCGGACGAGCGACTCGCCCCCGGGACCCCGGCGGCGGGCCAACCCCGTGGTGGCGCTGCTGCGTAACTCGTGGCGGCAGTTGACCAGCATGCGTACCGCGCTGGTCCTGCTGTTCCTGCTCGCGGTGGCCGCCATCCCCGGGTCGGTGCTGCCCCAGTGGGGCGTCAACCCGGAGGACGTGCGGGACTACTACGCCACGTACCCGGACCTGGCTCCGGTGCTGGACCGCATCGGTGCCTTCGACGCGTTCGGCTCGATCTGGTTCTCCGCGATCTACCTCCTGCTCTTCACCTCCCTGGTGGGCTGCATCGTGCCCCGCCTGCGCGACCACGTCCGGGCGTTGCGGGCGAAGCCGCCCGCCGCACCGAGGCGGCTGGACCGGCTG
>NZ_JBEPEQ010000152.1:0-10948 GCF_040300925.1 Micromonospora sp. NPDC000207 | reverse complement strand
GGTGGCGGTGCCCTCGCGGCGGTGCCCACCGCGTGGCTCGCGTCCCGGCTCAGCCGGGCGGCCAAGAACATGCCCACCGACCCCACGCCCACCCGTGACCACCTGGTCGGCGCGATCGGGCTGGTGGTCACCCCGGTCTCGGCCGAGGGCTACGGCGAAGTCCGGGTACGCGTCGCAGGTCAGCCGGTCAAACTCAACGCCCGCGCCGACCGGCCCATCCCGGTCGGCACCCAGATCTTCGTCGTGCAGACCCTCAGTGAGACCAGCGTGCACGTCGAGACCTACTGAAAGACACGGAGCAGCATGCCAATTCTCATCGCCATCGGGGGCGCGGTCCTCCTCGTCCTCATCCTGGTCCTGTTCATCCTGTCCCGGATCAAGGTCGCCGGCCCGAACGAGGCGTTCATCGTCACCGGTCGCAGGGGGCGTACCACCCAGGGCGCGGACGGTAGCCGCTCCACCGACAACTCCGGGCAGAAGGTCGTCCTCGGGGCCTCGGTCTTCGTCCTCCCGGTGGTGCAGAAGATACAGTCGCTGGATCTGTCCAGCCGCCGGATCGACGTCAGCATCAAGGGCGCTGTCAGCAAGCAGGGCATCCGCGCCGACCTCCAGGGCGTCGCCATCGTCAAGGTCGGCGGCACCGAGGGTGCCATCCGGGCCGCCGCCCAGCGGTTCCTGCACCAGCAGGACGAGATCGAGGACTTCACCCGTGAGGTGTTGGCCGGTGCCCTCCGCTCGATCGTCGGTCGACTCACGGTCGAGGAGGTCATCCGGGACCGGGCGGCGTTCGCCAGCGCAGTCGCCGAGGAGGCCGAGCACTCGATGACCAACCAGGGCCTGGTGCTCGACACCTTCCAGCTCCAGGACATCCTGGCCGAGGGGACGTACCTCCAGGACCTCGGGCGGCCCGAGGCGGCCCGGGTCCTCAAGGACGCGTCCATCGCCGAAGCCCGGGCCCGACAGCAGGCCGAGCAGGAGCGGCTGCTCGCCGAGGAGGTCATCGCCGAGGCGAACCGGAACCTCGCCCTCAAGCAGGCCGGGATCCAGTCCGAGATCGACGCGGCCAAGGCCAAGTCGGCTGCCGCCGGTCCGCTGGCCCAGGCCGAGCGGGACCAGGCGATCCTCACCGAGCAGCAGAAGGTCGCCGAGCGCAACGCCGAACTGAAGGAACGTCAGCTCGACACCGAGGTCCGCAAGCCCGCCGACGCGGCCCGGTACAAGGTCGAGCAGGAGGCCGAGGCGGCCCGCAACGCGGCGGTCCTCAACGCCGACGCCCAGCGGCAGTCCACCATCGCCGCCGCCCAGGCCTCCGCCGAGCACTCCCGGCTCACCGGTGAGGGTGAGCGGGCCCGCCGTGCCGCGCTCGCCGAGGCGCACGCCATCGAGGGCGCCAAGGAGGGTGAGGCGGAGCAGCGCCGCCGTAGCGCGATCGCCGAAGCGGTCGAGCGGGAGGGTCAGGCCGAGGCTGCCGCTATCCTCGCCAGGGGTCAGGCCGAGGCCGACGCGATGGCCCGCAAGGCCGAGGCATTCGGTGCGTACGGCGAGGCAGCCGTCCTGGACCTGCTGGTCAAGGTCCTGCCGCAGGTGGTCGAGGCGGCCAGCGCCCCGATCGGCGCGATCGACAAGATGACAGTCATCTCCACCGACGGGGCGTCCTCGCTGACCAAGTCGGTGGCCGGCAACGTGGCCCAGGGGCTCCAGCTCGGCAGCGACCTGACCGGGATCGACCTGACCAACCTGCTCGCCAAGCTCGGCGCGGCGCAGAACGTCGTTCCGACGACGTCGAACGGCAACGCCGACCGGGAAACCGTGGACGGCAGCGCCGTCGACCGCTGACCCGGAGCACCACGGGACCACCGGAGCACCACGGGACCGCCGGAGCACCACGGGAACCGCCGGAGCATCGGCTCGCAGGACGACGGATGCGGCCCGGACCCCCGCAAGGGGTCCGGGCCGCTTCGGCGTCGCCGCAGGATCAGACGGCGGAGGATCAGACGGCGGAGGATCAGACGGCGGAGAAGAAGAACTTCTCGCCGTTGCCGAGGCCGAGGGTGGTGCTGTTCCAGTTGATGTTCCGGCTGGAGATCAGCTTGCTGGTGCCGGAGCTGCCGGCGGTGACCGCCTGGTCGTCGATGAAGGCCCGTACGTACACCGAGCCGTCCGGGTTGTAGGACAGGAAGTCGAACTCCTGCCAGGTCCCGATCGAGGTGCCCCGGGCGATCAGGGGCTTGGCCCCGGCACTCTCGGCGGTGACGTACCTGCCGTTGGAGAGCGCCTTCAGGGCGAAGTAACCGTCGCCCCGGTTCACCACCTCGAACTTCTCCCAGGTGCTGACAGTCGTCTTGGTCGCCACCAGCGAGGACTTGCCCGCGCTGGGGGTGCTGACGAACTTGTTGTTGGCCCGGGACTTGATGCTGACCACCGGCGCGGGGGCGTCGATGTCGAACTTCTCCCAGGTGCTGATGGTGGTCTTGCTCGCGATCAGCGGGGACTTGCCGGTGCTGGGCGTCGACACGTACCTGCCGTTGACGGTGGCCTTGAGGCTGACCGTACCGTCGGTGTTGTGCACGAGCTGGAACTTCTCCCAGCCGCCGATCGCACTCGCCTTGGCCAGCAACGGCTGGGTGCCCTTGCTCTGCGCGGTCACGAACTTGTTGTTGGCCCTGGAGCGCAGGGCCACCAGGTTGCTTCCGGCGTCGACGATGTCGTACCGCTCGGAGCCGCCGATCGCGCTCGCCTTCGCCAGCAGCGGCTTCTTGCCCTTGTCCTGGGCGGTGACGTACTTGCCGTTGGACCGGGCCTTGAGGGCGACGGAGTTGCGGGTCAGGATGTTCCTGGTGACCCGGAGCATCCGGTCCACCGAGCCCCTGGGGTCGTGGACGACCCCGGCCGTCCCGTTGGTGACGATCCGGTCGCGGACCTGCTTCGGGGTCAGCCCCGGCTCGGTCTGGAGCAGCACCGCTGCGGCACCGGCCACGTGGGGCGCCGCCATCGAGGTGCCGTTGAAGGCCACGCTGCCGCTGGTCACCTGGCCGACCTTGGGGGCCGCCTTCGCCGAGACGACGCTAACCCCGGGGGCGAACAGGTCCAGGCACCGGCCGTAGTTGGAGAACCAGGCCCGGTAGTCGATCCGGTCGGTGGCACCGACGGTGATGGCCGCCGGGACGCTCGCCGGGGAGACCTGGCAGGCGTCCTGCTGTTCGTTGCCGGCGGCGACGACGTACGTCAGACCGGAGCTGATGGAGCGGTTGACTGCGTCGTCGACGGCGTGGTTGATCCCGCCGAACCCGAGGCTCATGTTCACCACCGCGGGCTTGACCGCGTTCTGGGTCACCCAGTCGATGGCGGCGAGGAGTTGCTCGCTGTCGCCGGAGCCGACGCAGTTCAGCACCCGGACCCCGACCAGCTTGACCTGCTTGGCCACCCCGTACGTGGTGCCGCCGATGGTGCCGGCGACGTGGGTGCCGTGGCCGTCGCAGTCCTGGGCGACCGCGTCGTCGTCGACGAAGTCGTAGCCGTTGGCGGCCCGCCCGTCGAAGTCGGTGTGGTCGATGTCGATGCCGCTGTCCACGACGTACGCGGTGACACCCTTGCCGGTGCTCGAGTACGTGTAGGAGCCGGTCAGCTTCGGGGTGACCTGGTCGACCCGGTCCAACCCCCACGGGGGGTTCGGCTGGGTGGCCGACGCGGTGACCCGCTGGACCTGCTCCACGTACGCCACTGCGGGGTCGTCCGCCACCCGTTGCGCCTGGCGGCGGGTCATGGTGGCGGAGTAGCCGTCGACGGCCTCGGTGTAGATCTTGCGGATCTTCCCACCGTTGGCCTTGGTCAGGGTCGAGGCGGCGGAGCGTACGGCCTTGTCGGTCGCCCTGTCCTTGAGGACGACGATGTACCGGTCCGGCACGGCACCCGGGTTCTCGGTGCCCCGCACGAAGGCCCGCTCCCGGTCACCGGGGGCCGCCGACGCGGCGCTGCCGGTGACCACACAGGCGACGGAGGATGCGCAGACGAGGGCGAATCCGGCCGCCGCAGAGCGGCGTATGACGCCACGACGTATCACTATGCGAACTCCCCGTGTGGTGATCGGCGTCATCCCGGACGCCGAGGAACGACAGAACCCGTCCTCGCGTCGAAGCGCGTGGAAGGGCCGGGGTTGATCCTGCACCATCATGGACGATTGTCGACGGATTTCAGCTCAGCCGATCGGTCGATACGCCAGCGTCTCGTCGTCGGTGCGACCACAGTCGGGCATCCACGACGGAGAGAACACCACAGAGAGGACAGACCCGGGAGAAACGACGGACCGGACCTGCGCGGCCCGGTCACTGCGAGGGGCGGACCGGGTCAGTCGGAGACGCCCTCGGCGCGGGCCCAGCGCAGGAGTTCGGCCTCGGCGGCGTCCCGGTCCAGGGGGCCGTGCTCGAGGCGAAGCTCCTTGAGGTGCTTCCAGGCCCGGCCCACGATCGGGCCGGGGGGCACGTCGAGCAGCTCCATGATGGCGTTGCCGTCGAGGTCGGGGCGGACCCGGGCGAGGTCCTCGTCGGCGGCGATCCGGGCGATCCGCTCCTCCAGCGCGTCGTAGTCACCGGCGAGCTGGGCGGCCTTACGACGGTTGCGGGTGGTGCAGTCCGACCGGGTGAGCTTGTGCAGGCGGGACAGGAGGTCACCGGCGTCGGTGACGTACCGACGGACCGCCGAGTCGGTCCACTCGCCCCGGCCGTACCCGTAGAAGCGCAGGTGCAGGCCGACCAGCTTGACCACCTGGCTGGTGACGTCCTTGGGGTAGCGCAGCGCCTTCATCCGGGCCTTGGTCAGGCGGGCGCCGACCACCTCGTGGTGGTGGAAGCTGACCCGGCCGTCCGACCCGACCGCCTTGGTGTCCGGCTTGCCCACGTCGTGCATGAGGGCGGCCATCCGCAGGACGAAGTCGGGGCCGTCGGACTCCAGGGAGATCGCGTTGCTGACGACCGTGAGGGTGTGCTCGTAGACGTCCTTGTGCTGGGCGTGCTCGTCGATCTCCAGCTTGAGGCCGGTCAGCTCGGGCAGGAACCGCTCGGCCAGGCCGGTGTCGACGAGCAGCCGGAGCCCGGTCACCGGGTCGGCACCGCAGAGCAGCTTGGTGAACTCGTCCCGGATCCGCTCGGCGGTGATCCGGTCCAGGTCGGCGGCCATCCGGTTCATCGCCGCCCGGACGTCGGGGTGCACGGCGAAGCGCAGCTGTGCGGCGAACCGGGCCGCGCGCAGCATCCGCAGCGGATCGTCGCCGAAGGACTCCTGCGGGGTCCCCGGGGTACGGACGACCTTCGCGGCCAGGTCGTCGAGCCCGCCGTGCGGGTCGGTGAACCGGTGGTCGGGCAGGCTCACCGCCATCGCGTTGACGGTGAAGTCCCGCCGCTTCAGGTCCTCGGTGAGACTGGAGCCGTACTCGACGATCGGGTTGCGGCTGACCTGGTCGTACGCCTCGGCGCGGAAGGTGGTGACCTCCAACCGCAGGCCGTCGCGCTGGCAGCCGATGGTGCCGAACTCCCGGCCGGTCTCCCAGACCGACTCGGCCCACCCCCGAACGATCTTCAGGGTCTGGTCCGGGTGGGCGTCGGTGCAGAAGTCGAGGTCGTCGCCGAGCCGCCCGAGCAGGGCGTCGCGGACCGATCCGCCGACCAGGTGCAGCTCGTGGCCGGCCCGCGCGAACCGGCGACCCAGCTCGTCGGCGACCGGGGAGACCCGCAGCAGTTCGGCGACGGCGTTGCGCTGCGCGGCGGTGAGTTCGCGGCGGTCGGCGACGGGGGGTACGGAGGCTTCGGACATCGGATCGTCAGACTATCGGGCGGCCTGTCGGTCCTGTCCGCCGGGCGTGGGTGTCCCGTACCGGTTGACTAAGGTCTGTGGCGTACGGGCGGTGGCCCGTCGGCGATCTACCCCTGGAGGCGACAGATGAGCGGCGGGCTCTACCGCAGCGCGAACGCCACACAGGGGGGCGGGGTGCCGCCGGACGACGGGGCCACCTTCATCTCCGCCGAACCCCCGGCAGTGGAGGCGACAGCCGCCCCGCAGGAGCAGGTCGCGGAGTCGAGCGCCGCCGCCAACAGCGCGATCATGGCGCTCGGCAGTCTGGTCAGCCGAGGGACCGGCTTCGTCCGGAACCTCATGATCGGCGCCGCCCTGGGCAACGTGGTCGGCAACGTCTACACCACCGCCCAGTTCCTGCCCAACCAGGTGTACGAGTTCCTCCTCGGCGGGGTGCTGACCAGCGTCCTGATCCCGGTGCTGGTCCGGCGCAGCAAGTCCGACCCGGACCGGGGCCAGGCGTACGCCCAGCGACTGCTCACCCTGGCGGTCCTGGCGCTCGCCGTCGCCGTCGGGCTGGCGCTGCTCTCCGCCCCGGTCCTGACCCGCCTGTACGCGGGCGGCGGTGGCGACGACGACTACAACGGCCTGGTCACCAAGCTCTCCCTGCTGATGCTCCCGATGCTGTTCTTCACCGGGCTCAGCGCGCTGATCGCCGCGGTGTTGAACACCCGGGGGCACTTCGCCGCCCCGATGTGGGCGCCGATCCTGAACAACCTGGTCGTCATCGCCACCCTCGGTCTCTACATCCTGGTCTACGGGGCGCGGGCGCTCGACCCGGCCGACATGGGAATCGGTCAGATCGTGCTGGTCGGCGGGGGGACCCTGCTCGGGGTGGCCGTGCAGGCCATGGGGCTGCTGCCGGCGCTGCGCAAGGTGGGCTTCCGGTGGAAGCTGCGGTTCGACTTCGGCAAGCTGGGCCTGGCCGAGGTGGCCAAGCTCGGCGGCTGGATGTTCTGCTACGTCGCCGTCAACCAGCTCGGCCTCTTCGTGGTGGTCAACCTGCTCTCCCGGGCCGCCGGGGAGAACGCCGCCGGCCTGCTGATCTACAACAACGTCTTCCTGCTGCTGATGATGGCGCACGGGATCATCGCCGTATCGATCATCACCGCCCTGATGCCCCGGATGAGCGCCGCCGCCGCCGACGGGCGGCTGCGCGACCTGGTCGCCGACCTGTCCCGGGGCGCCCGGATGATCAGCGCGGTGTTGGCCCCCATCGCGGTCTGCTACGCGGTCCTGGCCGGACCGATCTCCGTGGTGGTCTTCCGGTACGGCGCCTTCACCGGCGAGAACGCGGTGGCCACCTCGGTCGTGCTGTTGGCCGCCGCAGTGGCCCTGGTGCCGTTCGCCATCAGTCAGCTCTTCACCTTCGCGTTCTACGCCCTGCCCGACACCCGCACCCCGGCCCTGGTGAACATCCCGGTGGTGGCCCTGCGGGTGCTGGTCCAGGTCGGGCTCTTCCTCGCCTTCTCGGCCACCTTCGCGGCGGCCGGGATGATGATCGGCAACGCCGTCTCGTACGTGGCAGCGGCGATCGTCTCGGCGATGCTGCTCCGGCCCCGGGTCGGGCGGATCGGCCTGGGTGAGATCATGCGTACGCTGGGTAAGGTCCTCGTCGCGGCGATCGGTGCGGCACTCGTGGGTCTGCTGGTGGTGAACCTGCTGCCCGGTGACCCGGGGAGCCTGAGCTGGGCGGCGGCGGCGGTGCGGTTGGCTGTCGGTGGGGCGGCCATCGCGCTGACGTACCTCGGGTTGGCGATGCTGCTGCGGATCCGTGAGATCACCGAGGTGGTCGGGATGGTCCGACGCAAGCTCGGCCGGTGAGACCCGCCCGTGGCGCCTGCCCTCCCCACCGCCCCCACGGAACGTGAGCGGTCGTCACACAGCTGGGGACGAGCCTGTGGATAACTCAGTGCGTCGCGGGTGGGCAACCGTTTCGGCCTGTGGATAACCACCCGTACGGCCGAGTTCGTGGGACCGTACGGCGGGAATTGAACCGAGGGCGACGAGGGTCGCCCCGGTGTCACCGGGTCGGGGTCAACCTCTAGATTGGCGAGTACAGGTGGCAGCAACACGGCTGACCGAGGTCGCAACCGGACAAGGGTTCTCAGTTCCGACACCCTGCCGGACGCGGCCGAAAGATGACATGTCGGTGCCCGGACGATCCCGGGTAAGGTCACTCTCGACGGATACCGCACCGTCGACGCCCCGCGTCGACCCGGGAGACGGTCTCCGTCGAAGGCAGAGCGGACAGGCCACATGCCCAGCAGCGCGGGTCCATCGATCGACACGATCACCGAGGGAGGACGGGTGACCCAGGTCGGCGAGGGTCGAGAGACGGCGGAGAACACGCCGCCGGTCGCCACCTTCGGTGCTCCCACGGCCGGTGAGATTCTCGCCGAGCGGTACGAGCTGGTCGAGCACATCAACAACGACAGCGCGGGCCGACTGGTCTGGCGCGGCGTCGACGTCATCCTCCGTCGTCCCGTCGCGGTCGTCCTGCGGTACCCGGGTGGCGACTCCGCCACCGAGATGCTCCAGGCCGCCGTCGCCGCCAGCCGGGTGATCCACCCGAACCTGGTCGGCGTCTACGACGCGATCGACGAGGCGGACCGGGCGTACGTGGTCCGCGAGTGGGTGGACGGGCAGTCGCTGCGCGAGATGGTCGCCGCCGGTCCCCTGGACCCGGCGCGGGCCACCGCCGTCGGCAGCGCCGTGGCCAGTGCCCTGGCCGCCGTGCACGCCACCGGCATGGTGCACGGCAACATGCACCCGGGCACCGTCATGATCAGCGACGACGGCCGGGTGGTCCTGGCCGACGCCCGCACCGACGGTGCCGACAGCGCCGAGAGCGACATCCGGGCGATCGGCGGGGTCCTCTACTTCGCCCTGACCGGGCACTGGCCGCACGCCGAGGCGCCGCTGCACGGGGCCACCGCCGGGCACGGCCGGGCCGCCATCCCGGACGCCCTCCGGGACGCGGGCGGCACCCTGGCCTCCCCCCGGCAGATCCGGGCCGGAGTTCCGGCGTACCTCGACGACCTGACGATGGACCTGCTCGACCTGGGGATCACCCCGCCGGACTCGGACGTGCTCGCTGCCGAACTGGCTCGGCTGGACGTCCCCGGCGAGGAACAGTTCCTGGAACCCACCGGGCCGCTGCGGTTCGCCGCCGAGACCGGTGACGAGCCCTCTGCGCTGGCCGCCGTGAAGAACCGGAAGGTCGTCTTCGGCGTCGCCGGGCTCCTCGCCTTCGCCCTGGTCGCCATCCTGGCCGGGATCACGGTGCTCGGTGGTGAGGAGGACGCTCCGCCGCAGGTCGCCCCCGCCGCAGTGCCGTCGCCGAACGCGCCGGTCACCGAGGGCAGCACCACCGCACCGGCCCCCCGGGTGGGCAAGCTCGACATCGTCGGCGCCCAGATCATCGACCCCGACAGCCGGGACCGGCTCGGCCTCGACGGTGCCGAGCGGGTGTTCGACGGCGACCAGGACAAGGGGTGGGCGACCCAGACGTACAAGGGTTCGCCCAACTTCGGCAACTACAAGCGGGGCATGGGGGTGTGGATCGACCTCGGCACCGAACGGACCGTCAAGTCGGTCCAGGTCAACCTCTCCGCCGTCGGGGCCTCCGCCACCCTCTACAGCGGCACCACCGCCCCCAGCGGGTCGTCGAACACGGCGGACGACGCGCTGTTCAAGGCGTACGAGCGGGCCCCGATCGGGCAGCCGTTCGAGGACCACGACGGCACCACGATGACCTTCAACGGGTTCGACGCCGACCAGAAGTACCGCTACCTGCTGTTCTGGCTCACCGAACTGCCGCCGAACGACGGCGGGTACAAGATCGGGGTCCAGGAGATCACGGTTCAGGGGTCGTGACCGAGGCCCACCCTCACACCGGCGGGGATGGTGATGGCCGGCGGTGATCGTACGACCGGCCCGGTGACCGAAGGGGCACCGGGCCTGCCGCCGTACACCGATCCGTCGGTGCCTGCCCAGACCGGGCCGGCACCACAGGCGACGGATCTGGAGCTGCTCCGGGCCCACGCCGCCGGAGACCCGTACGCCTTCACCGAGCTGTTCCGCCGTAACCGGGACCGGCTCTGGGCGGTGGCCCTGCGGACCGTGGGCGACCGGGAGGAGGCCGCGGACGCGCTCCAGGACGCCCTGCTCTCGGCCCATCGGGCCGCCGCCCGGTTCCGGGGTGAGTCGGCGGTGTCGACCTGGTTGCACCGGATCGTGGTGAACGCCTGCCTGGACCGAATCCGACGTCGGCAGGCCCATCCCACGGTGCCGCTGCCGGACTCGACCCGGGGCGAGAACGCCGACCGGACGACCGGCGGCGTCGAGCCCGCCGCACCGGCCCCGGACCACGACACCGCCCTGGTGGTCCGGGAGGCGCTGGCCGGGCTTCCGGTGGAGCAGCGCGCCGCCCTGGTCCTGGTCGACGTGCAGGGCTACCCGGTCGCCGAGGTGGCCCGGATCCTCGGAGTCGCCGAGGGTACGGTCAAGAGCCGGTGTGCCCGGGGCCGCGCCCGGCTGGCGGTGATGCTCGGTCACCTCCGCACCGGGACGGAGCCGACCGGGTCGGGTGACGTGTCGAGGGCCACCGACGGGAACCACCGCGCAGCCCAGGGCGTCGGATCAGCGTCGGGGCGTTCCCGACCGGACGCCCTCGGGGAGGAATCGTGACCACCGGCCGGTTCGAGGAGGTCGACCTCGACCTGCTCGCCGACTACCTCGGTGGGGTGCTCGACGGCACCCCCGAGGAGGCGGTGGTCGCCCGACTGGTCGCCGAGGACGCGGCCTGGGCCCAGGCTGAGGCCCGGCTGGCTCCGGCGCTCTCCGCGGTCGGTGCGGACCTGGCCGCCTGGGGTGCCGACGCCCCCGAGATGCCGTCGGACGTCGCCGACCGGATCACCGCCGCCCTGGCCGCCCCGTACACCCCCACCGACCCGTCCCCCCTCGGCCTTGCGCAGACCACCGACGAGCAGACCGGCGTTACGCAGACCGGCGTCTCGCGGAGCGGCGTCTCGCGGAGCGGCGACGAGCGGGTGGGCGAGGGTGGCACGGGTGGGCTGCCGCACCGGGGCGTACCCAGGTC
>NZ_JBEPEQ010000151.1:0-11011 GCF_040300925.1 Micromonospora sp. NPDC000207 | reverse complement strand
CATCAGACACCGGGAACGGACAGCCGTCAGGCGTCGGAAAGGGCAGGACGAAGCCGACCAGGGCGCTCGCGGCGGCGGCCCGGGCGACGCCCAGGCCGAAACCGTCGACCACCGCGTCGGGGCCGACCCGTCGACGCAGTGCGGGCACCGGCCCGTCGTGGCCGGTGACGGCGGCGTCGAAGCCCGGGTCCCCGGTGAGCGAGGTGTCCAGGTGCGAGTAGAGCAGCAGTTCGTCGGCGTCGCCGTGGGTGGAGGTGGCGACCAGGTTCGCCGCGTCGGGCAGCCCGTCGACGGCCGGTAGCGGGTCGACCCGCCAGGACAGGTGGGGCCACCGGTCGGCGGCGAAGGCGGCCAGCCGCCGGGCGGTGGCGTGTTCGCGCCCGTACGGGCTGGGTCCGGCGGTGAGCACCGCCAGGGTGTCGAGCAGCGCGTCCGGGTCGACGGCGGCGTCGACGGCCCGGCACAGCGCCTCGGGTACCTCGTCGGTCATCGCGCCCTCCCCAACTGTCGTAACTCTCATTCAAGATGACGTCTCGTATGTTGACATAGCCCTGATGGTGTCTCTAGCGTGGCGTGACATCAAAGACACCGCATCCACACCGAAAGCCGCAGGTCGCGGGGCGGGGGCGGTGCCACCAAGACCACTGACACGCGGGAGGACCGATGGCCTACGTGGTCACCGACGAGTGTGTGGACGTGCAGGATCGGTCCTGCGTCGAGGAATGCCCTGTCGACTGCATCTACGAGGGCGACCGGATGATGTACGTCAACCCGGACGAGTGCGTCGACTGCGGGCGCTGCGAACCGGTCTGCCCGGTCACCTCGATCTACCACATCGAGGACCTGCCCACCGCCAAGGCGCACTTCGGCCCGATCAACGCCGAGTTCTTCGTCGAGATCGGCAACCCCGGCGGCGCCCGCAAGATCGGCCGGGTCGGCCGCGACCACCCGGCAGTCACCGAGAGCGCCACCTGATGGCCCAGCAGATCGAGGTCGACCTCGCGGTCATCGGAGCCGGCCCCGCCGGCCTCTACGCCACCTACTACGCGGGGTTCCGGGGCATGAGCGTGGCAGTCGTCGACTCGCTGCCCGAACCCGGCGGCCAGATCGCCGCCCTCTACCCGGAGAAGGACATCTTCGACATCGCCGGCCTGCCGGCGGTCAAGGGTCAGCAACTCGTCGACGCGCTGCTCACCCAGGCCGCCACCGCCAAGCCGACGTTCCTGCTCGGGGAGAGCGCCGTCGACCTGACCACCGGCGAGGACCACGTCCTCGTCGGCACCGACGTCGGCAGCCAGGTACGCGCCAAGGCGGTGCTGCTCACCGCCGGCATCGGCACCTTCACCCCCCGGGAACTGCCCGTCGGCACCGAGTACCTCGGCCGGGGACTGCGCTACTTCGTCCCCCGACTCGAGGAACTCGCCGGCCAGGACGTCGTCGTGGTCGGCGGCGGCGACTCCGCCGTCGACTGGGCCCTGGCCCTGGAGCCGTACGCGGCCAGCATCACCCTGGTACACCGGCGTCCCCAGTTCCGCGCCCACGAACACAGCGTCGCCCAACTGGAACGCTCCAGCGTCCGGATCCGCACCCCGTACGAGGTCAGCGCCGTCACCGGCGACCCGACCCTCACCTCGGTCACCATCAGCGAGGTCCGGGGCGAGGGCCGAGAGGAACTGCCCGCCCAGGCGGTGGTCGCCGCCCTCGGGTTCATCGCCGACCTGTCCGCCATGGAACGGTGGGGGCTGCAGATGCGCCGCCGCTACATCGAGGTGGACCGGTCGATGCAGACCAACCTGCCCCGCGTCTTCGCCGCCGGGGACATCACCGACTACGAGGGCAAGGTCCGGCTGATCTCCGTCGGATTCGGTGAGGCGGCCAGCGCCGTCAACAACCTCGCCCCGCTGGTCAACCCGGCCCTGGGCACCGTACCCGGACACTCCTCGGACTCGGTGTGAGCGCCCCCGCCGCGGACGTGACCGCGCCCCAGCCCACCGCCGCCGCCGGACTGCACCTGCTGGCCACCCGACACGGGTTGGCCCGCCTCGGCGACGACGGCACCGCCGACCTGCTCGACCTGCCGTACCCGGACGTGGCGGCGCTGCTGCAGGCCGGTGCCGGACTCGCCCCGGCCCGCGAGGCCCGGGTCCGTGACCGGGTGCCCCTCGACGACCTCGCCGGGGACGTCGTCGCACCCCTGGCCCACACCCGGTCGGTGTGGGGCGTCGGCCTCAACTACCACTGCAAGGCCCGGCTCACCGGCCGGTCCCTGCCCGAACAGCCGGTGCTCTACCTCAAGGGCGCCAGCGCCGGCTGCGGACCGGACGCGGTGGTGCCGCTGCCGACCTCGGTCAGCGCGCAACCCGACTACGAGGGAGAGGTCGCCCTCGTCATCGGTGCCCGGATGCACCACACCCCCGCCGAGTCGGCCTGGGCGCACGTCGCCGCGATCACCGCCGCCAACGACTGCACCGCCCGGGACGTGATGAAGGCGTCGGCCAACCCGACACTGGCCAAGAGCTTCCCCGGCTTCGGTGCCCTCGGTGCCTCGGTGCTCGACCTGACGGCCGTCGCCGACCGCGACGCCATCCCCGTCCGCACCACGGTCAACGGGGAACTGCGCCAGCAGGCCAGCACCGCCGACCTCATCTTCGGTGTCCCCGAACTGCTCGCCTGGATCACCCGGTACGTCGTCCTGGAACCCGGTGACGTGGTGTTGACCGGCACCCCGGCCGGCACCGGACAGGACCGGGGCTGCTTCCTCGCCCCCGGTGACCTGGTCGAGGTCACCGTCGGCGGGGTGCTGCCCCTGCGTACCCGCTTCCGCGCCGAGACCCCCGACCCCGCCCCGGCGTCCCCGGCCGGTGCCGTCCCCACGGCCTGACCGCCGCCGCCTCAACGAGAGAGAACCTGATCTCATGACCGAGAACTCCCCCCGGTACGACCTGGTCCTCACCGGCGGCCAGGTGTTCGACGCCGACACCGGTGCCAGCCGGGTCGCCGACGTCGCGATCACCGGCGACAAGGTCGCCCGGATCGCCCCCGACCTGGCCGCCGCCGGCACCGAGACCATCGACTGCACCGGCCGGTACGTCCTGCCGGGCCTCGTCGAGGGACACACCCACATCTTCGCCGAGGTGTCCAAGGTCGGCGCCCCGCCGGACGAGGCGCACCTGCGCCGGGGTGTGGTGGCCGCCTGCGACGCCGGCACGGTCGGTGCCTCCACCTTCGCCGCCTTCGAGTCCTACGTCGCCGCACCGGCCCAGATCCGCCTGGTGAACTTCCTCAACGTCTCCGTCCTCGGGCTGATCGACTTCCGCTTCGGCGAGCTGATGAACCCCGACACCCTGGTGCCGGAGGACGCCCTGGCCGTCGCCGAGGCCAACCCGCACCGGGTACGCGGATTCAAGATCCGCCTCTCCGAGGACGTCGTCGGCCACAACTGGCGTCCCCTGCTCAAGCGCTCCCTGTCCCTGGCCGCCGAGGCCGGGCTGCCGCTGATGGTGCACATCGGCGAGACCCCCGAGCCGCTGCCGACGGTCCTCGACGAGTTGCGCCCCGGCGACGTCATCGCGCACTGCTACACCGGCAAGCCGTACGGCATCCTGCGCGACGGCACCGTCCTGCCCGAGGTGTACGCCGCCCGCGAGCGCGGGGTGCTGTTCGAGTCCGCGCACGGCAAGAGCAACCTCAGCTTCAAGGTCGCCAAGCCGGCCATCGAGCAGGGCTTCCTGCCCGACGTGATCACCTCCGACACCAGCGCCCGCAACTGGCGTGGCCCGGTGTTCGACCTGGTCACCAGCATGTCCAACCTCCGCGCCCTGGGCATGACCATGGAGCAGATCGTCCCCCGGGTGACCTCCGCCCCGGCCCGGCTGCTGGGCCTGGACGCCGAGGGCTACGGCAGCCTCGTCGAGGGCGGCCCGGCGCACGTCACCGTCCTGGCCGACGCCGAGGAGGCGATCCTGCCCGACGCCGCCGGCAACACCATGCCCGCCGTCCGGCTGGAGCCGGAGGTCGTGCTGCGCGCCGGGGAGCGGATCGCCACGGTGCCGTGGCGGGGCCTGCCGGCCGACGCGTGAGCCGTCGATGACCACGAGCGACCCGCTCGGGACGCACCGGGCCCGCCGTCGACTGCGCACGACGCTGCGCGACGGCGGGCCACTGGTGGGCACCTTCCTCAAGCTGCCGGGCCCCGACCCGGTGGCCCTGGCCGCCCGCGCCGGGCTCGACTTCGTCGTGCTCGACCTGGAACACTCCGCCCTGGACGAGCGGGCCGTCACCGACCAGCTCCGGCTCGCCGCCGCGCTGGGGCTGCCCGCCCTGGTCCGGATACCGGCGGTGGACCCCGGTCAGGTCAACCGGCTGCTGGAGGCCGGGGCGGCCGGTCTGCAACTGTCGACGGTGCGGACCCGGGCGCAGACGCAGGCCCTGCACGCCGCCGCCCGGTACGCTCCGGAAGGTCGGCGCAGCATCAGCCTGGCCCACCCGGCCGCCGGGTACGGTGCCGACGGCCTGGACGCCTACCTGGCCGCCGAGGCGGCCGACCCGCCCCTGCTGGTCGCCCAGATCGAGACGGCGACCACCGAGGACCCGCTGCCGGAGCTGCTGGACACCGTGGACGTCGCGTTCGTCGGGACCACCGACCTGTCGGTGAGCCTCGGCCTGTCCACCACCGACGACCCGGCGCCGCTGCTGGCCCGCACCGCCGAGGTCGCCGAGGCGACCCGCGTCGGCGGCACCGCCCTGGGCGGGTGGCTGCCGCAGCACACCCCCGAGGCCCTGGCCCGCTTCGGCCTGGCCGACGCCCGCTACCTGGTCCTCGGCTCCGACCTGCAGTTGCTCGGCGCCGGTCTGCGCGGGCTGACCGCGCAACGCTGACCCGACCCGACCTCCCGAAGGGATCCGCCCGACATGCTCAATCCGCAGCTGTACGGCACCTCGGTGAACTGGGACGACATCCCGGCCACCGACGTGCGCCCCGGGGTGCGCCGCAAGGTGTACTCCACCGACGAGGTGCTGTTCGCCTGGCACGAACTCGCCGTCGGCATGGACCTCAACCCGCACCACCACGACGACTTCGACCAGCTGGTGCTGATCCTCGGCGGCCGGTGCAACTACTACGTCGACGGGGTCGCGCACCCGATGGGGCCGGGGTCGATGCTGCTGGTGCCGCGTGGCGCGCAGCACTACATCGAGCCGACCGAGGGGCCGTGCATCAACGTGGACGTCTTCACCCCGCCGAGGGCGGACTTCCTGCCGCACGCGTGGCGTCCCGGACAGGACTGACCCGACCGTGACCGAGATCGTGGTGGTGGGCAGCCTCAACGTCGACGTGGTGGTGCCCCTGGCGGAGCTGCCCGCACCCGGGCAGACGGTGCTGGGCACCGCCGACCACCGGCGGGCCGGCGGCGGCAAGGGCGCCAACCAGGCCGTCGCCGCCGCCCGCCTGGGCCGCCGGGTGACAATGGTCGGCGCTGTCGGCGCCGACGGCGAGGGGGAGTGGCTGACCGGGCTGCTGACCGCCGAGGGGGTGGACACCTCCGGGGTGCTGCGCGCACCCCGCCCCACCGGGCAGGCGATCGTGCTGGTCACCGCCGACGGCGACAGCACCATCGCGGTCAGCTCGGGGGCGAACATGTGGCTCGCCCCCGAGCACCTCGACCCGTTCGGTGAGCTGCTCGGCGGGGCCGGGGCGGTCCTGCTGCAACAGGAGGTCGACGCCGGGGTGGTGGCCGCCGCGGTCCGCGCCGCCGGGGGCCTGGTGGTGTTGAACCCGGCTCCGGCGCGTCCGGTGGATCCGGCGACCCTGGCCCGGGTGGACGTGCTCGTGCCCAACCGGGGGGAGCTGGCCGCCCTGGCCGGCGTGCCCGACGGACCCGCCGACGACCGGGAGGTCGACCGGCTGGTGGCGCAGGCCCGCTCGCTGGGCACCCGGGGGCCGGTGGTGGTCACCCTGGGCTCCGACGGCGCCCTGGTCGTGACCGCCGACAGGCAGTGGCTCGTCGCGGCCGAGCGGGTGGACGCGGTGGACGCCACCGGCGCGGGGGACACCTTCTGCGCCGCGTTGGCCGACGCGCTGCTCGACGGGGCCACCATCGACGCGGCGGCCCGCTGGGCGAGCCGGGTGGCGGCGGTGACCGTCACCCGGGCGGGGGCGATGGCCGCCGCGCCCCGCCGGGACGAGGTTCCGGCCGGGTAGCCCGACCCGCACGCACGTCGGAGCCCCCTGCACCTCGGTCAGGGGGCTCCGACGTACCGCCTCAGACGTGGGTGGGGAAGTCCGCCTTGCGGATCAGGCAGTGCACGCCCTTGATCCCGTCGACGACCTGGCTGATCTCGAAGTCGGCGGCGGCGCTGAGGTAGGCCAGCGCGGTCGGCGCGGGCATGCCCTGCCGGTGGCCGAGGAAGTCCACGGCGGCCCGCACCGCCCGGCGCATCGCCTCGTTCAGGTCGGCGTGCAGGCCGACCGGCAGCCAGTGCGTGTCGGTCTCGGCGAACGGGCTGCCGGCGGTCCCGACCAGGCCCGCGGCCTGGGCCTTCGGGATCACCGTCAGCCGGAGGGTGGCCCGCAGCGGGGCCTCCAACGCGGTCAGGGCCACCTCCCCGTCCCCCTGGGCGTAGTGCGGGTCACCGGCGTAGAACCCGGCCCCGGGCAGCTGCACGGGCAGGTAGAGCGAGGAGCCGATCTGGAGTTCGTTGATGTCGAGGTTGCCGCCGTGGTCGCCGGGGGGCACCGAGTGCACCGGCTCGTCGGTGTCCACGGCGACGCCCATCAGGCCGAGGAAGGGGGCCAGGGGGAACCGGGCGGCCCGGCCGTCGCCGTACGGGAGGGTGCCGTAGAGCCGGCCGCCGCTGGAGACCACCTCGGTGAAGTGGCAGACGCTGCCGTACGCCCGGGGCTGCTCGCCGTCGCGTCCGGTGTCCAGGGGGGTGAGGGGGTACTCCCCGGGTAGCGCGCCGTAGCCGTGGCGGCTGCTGACGAAGCCGTACGGGGCCCGCACGAGCAGGTCGAGCACGTCGACCCGGAGCAGGTCACCGGGCTGCGCGCCGTCGACGGTGATCGGGCCGGTGACGACGTGCGGGCCGTCGGTGTCGTAGTCGTGGGCGACGTCCGAGGCGGCCAGCTCCACCGCGTCGGTGAGGACGTGGTCGGTGTCGACGTCGAACTGCTTGAGGTAGGCGACCGGGTCCCGTCCCTGGTCCTCCAGGATGCCCTCGTGGCTGAGGGTGTCGATGGTCACCGTCTCGCCCGATCGCACCCGCAGCACCGATTCGTGGCGTCGGTCGGGCAGGCGGCCCCACAGGCAGGTCTGCGGGGTGCTCGGCAGGTAGTGGGTTCCGGCGATCGGGCCGTGGTGCGGCTGAAGCATGGGATCCTCCGGGAGGGGTGACACCGTCGGTCGGTGCGATGGATCGGCGCGGCGGTGCGCGAGTGTGCGACGGCCCGGTGGTGCGGGGCCGGTGCGTGTGCGGCCGAGCCGGGGCCGCGCCGAGGTCGATGCTGGGGATCGTGTCCGCCGTACCCGCCCGGTTGTGTTGCACCCGGATTAACAGTGCGTAACCCGGATCCGAGTTACGCCTGCTCTTGACAGCTACCACCCACCGATAGCAGCATCGGAGAGCGAGATGCTGTCTCGCATAACGTAGAAGGCGGTGGGGTGATGACGCAGCAGACGCCGGAACGCCCGAACGGCGGACCCGGTGCCGGTGCGATGATCGACGAGGACTGGGAGGCACTGCGGTTCCGCGTGCACCGCTCGGCGTACCGCGACCCGGAGGTCTTCTCCGAGGAGGTCGCGCGCATCTGGGGCCAGACCTGGCTCTACCTGGGCCACGAAACGGAGGTCCCCAACCCGGGTGACTTCAAGACCCGGAACCTGGGTGGACGACCCCTGATCCTCGTGCGGGACTCCGACGGCCAGGTACGGGTCTTCTTCAACGCCTGCACCCACCGGGGCACCGTCCTGTGCCGTCACAGCGAGGGCAACGCCAAGTTCTTCCAGTGCTTCTACCACGCGTGGGCGTTCAGCAACGCCGGCGACCTGGCCGCACTGCCCGGCGACGACGCGTACCCCGACGACCCGGCGTTCCGGGCCTCGATGGCGCTGCGGCAGGTGCCCCGCCTCGACATCCACGAGGGCTTCGTCTTCATCGCGTTCACCGAGGACGTACCCGACCTGCTCACCCACCTGGGACCGGCCGCGCACTACATGTCGCTGACCGCCAAGATCGGTGACAGGGGCATGACCACCCTGCCGGGTGTCCAGTCCTACAGCGTCAAGGGCAACTGGAAGCTCGCCGTGGAGAACGCCATGGACGGCTACCACTTCGCCCCGACCCACAACACGTTCGTGGGCTACCTGCGGGAGACCGGGTTCGCCGTCACCGACGACGACCAGTACGCCTACGACCTCGGCGGCGGCCACGGACTGCTCGTGCTCACCGGGCACAACGGGCGCATCGGCATGGTCTGGGAGCCCCGCTTCGGCGAGGAGGAGAAGACCCGTACCACCGCCAAGCGCCGGGAGATGCAGGCCCGGCTCGGCGACGACCTGGCCGCCGAGATCGCCGACGCCAGCCGGATCCTGTTCGTCTTCCCGAACCTGCTGCTGTTCGACCTGGAGGCGCTGACCATCCGCCAGCTCGAACCGGTCGCCCCCGACCGCACCGACGTGCGGGCCTGGCAGTTCGTCGAGGTCGGCGAGCCGGAGTCGGTCCGCGCCCTGCGGATCAAGACGATGGTCAGCTTCGTCGGACCGGGCGGCCTGGCCACCCCCGACGACATCGAGGCGTACGAGGCGGTCCAGCGCGGCATCGTGGCCACCGCCGACGCGGGCGACCCGGCCCACGACTGGAGCGACATGTCCCGGGGCATGGGCAACGAGAAGCAGGGCAACCAGGGCCGCTCCATCGACGAGGGCGCCATGCGCAGCTTCTGGCGGCACTGGGCCCACCGGGTCCAGGCCACCACCACCGTCGGCGGCACCCCGCCGGCCGGCCCCGCCAAGCCCGGCCCCAGCCCGCTGCTGGCCGGCACCGGCAGCCCGCAAGAGGGGGCGTGAGCGCGATGTCGACGACGGTCAGCCGTAGGGGAGTGGTCAACGTGGGATCGCGTGAGGTGACCCGGGCCGAGGTGGAGGACTTCCTCTACCACGAGGCGCAGCTGCTCGACGAGTGGCGCCTCGACGAGTGGTTCACCCTCATCGAGGAGGGGGGCCGGCTGGAGGTCCCCACCACCGACTGGGGTGGCTGGGACGCCACCACCGCCGGATACTTCGTCTGCGACGACTACGACCTCATCCAGGCCCGGGTCAAGCGGCTCAAGAGCCGCAAGGCGCACGCGGAGAACCCGCACTCGCGTACCCACCGGATGATCTCCAACGTGATCCTGTTGGAGGCCGGCGCGGAGACCCTCTGGATCACCGCGAACTTCGTCATCCACCGCTACCGCGACGGCGGCGCCTACACCTACGTCGGCCGGTACGAGCACGTCCTGAAGGTCGACCCGGACGGGCTGCGGTTCCGGGTCCGCCGGGCGGTGCCGGTGATGGAGGCGATGGACCCCGGCGCCCGCCTGAGCTTCATCCTCTGACCCGAAGGCCACCCCACATGATCACCCACATGCTGGTCTTCCGGTTCCGCGACGACCTGCCACCCGGTACGGCCGAGTCGGTCCTGGCCGAACTGGAGACCTTCCCCGACACCTACCCGGCGATGCGCAACTGGCGCAGCGGCGTCAACGTCAGCACCCGGGACACCTCCATGACCCACGGGTTCGTCGTGGAGTTCGACTCCGAGCAGGACCTGCTCGCCTACCTCAACAGCGAGTCGCACGAGCGGTTCGTCCGGGAACGCTGGCGTCCCGTCATCGAACGCCAGGCCATCGTCACCCTCCCCGACACCGGGGACGCGCACACCGAGAGGAGCCGCTGATGTCCACCGAGGCCACCCGCCGCCGCGGACCGTACGGCATGGAGTACGCCCGGATCGAGGTGCCGGACCTGGCGGCCTCCATCGAGTTCCTCCAGTACCACGTCGGACTGCAACTGGAACAGCACGACGACGAGTACGCGTTCCTGCGCGCCGACATCGAGCACCACAGCATCGAACTGGTCGCCGCCCCGCAGCGGGAGGTCTCCTGGACCACCGCCATCGGGTTCAGCGTCGAGTCCGAGGCGGTCCTCGACGACCTGCGGGACCGGGTCACCGCCGCCGGACTCGAGATCCTCGACCTGGCCGACCGGGTCAAACCGCTGGTGCAGAACGGATTCGCCGTCCGTGACCCCAACGGCCTGGTCGTGGAGCTGTTCACCGAGTTCACCGAGTACGCCGAGCCGCCGCTGATCGAGCTGCGCCCCGTGGACCTCGTGCACCCCTTCCTCGCCACCGACAAGTACGAGGAGAGCCTGCACTTCTACACCGAGGTCCTCGGCTTCCAGGCCTCCGACCACGTCGGTGACGTGACAGTCTTCCTGCGCTGCGAGGACCGCTACCACCACAGCCTCGCCCTGCAGCGCAACAAGGAGTTCTACGTCGCGCACCTGTGCTTCCGGATGAAGAGCTTCGACCACGTGATGCGTGGCCGGGCCCGCGCCCAGTACAAGCAGGTCCCGATCGCCTCCGACCTGGTCAACCACTCCGCGTCGACGTCGATCGCGTTCTACATGCACGACCCGAAGCACGGTCCCCGCTACGAGCTGTGCGACAGGCACCGGGTCTTCACCCCGGAGGAGCACGCCACGCACCGGGCCCGCCGGATGTCGGTGGACCCGCGCAACATCGACGTGTGGCGTCCGGCCGCCGACGACTGGGGCCGCTTCTAGCCGTCCCCCCGGTGACCGGGGTGTGGGTCGGCTCCCAGGTCCGGCCGACCCCGCACCCCGGTCACCCCGTGCGCCCGTACCCCCGACGTCGGGGGTACGGGCGCCCGTCGTACCGCCCCCCGGTCGGGAGGGCGGGGGGTAGGGGAAGGGTGTTAAAACGGGTGGGTTGGTCTCGGGGGGGGGCGGAT
>NZ_JBEPEQ010000150.1:0-11028 GCF_040300925.1 Micromonospora sp. NPDC000207 | reverse complement strand
GGGGCACCGAGGGCGCCGGCACGAGGCGGCCGGCCCGGCGTTGGCAACTGGTCCGGGCCGGCTCCGACGCGGTGCCGGCGTCGACCCGACGGTTCATGGCCCGGGCCCGGCAGCGTCGGGTCCGGGCGGCGCTGCCGTGGGCGGTCGCCGTGGGGCTGGTCACTGTCGCCGGTCTGGTCGCCTGGACGGTGCTCGGCACCGGCCTGTTCGGGGTACGCGAGGTCCGGGTGATCGGTGCCGACCTGGTCACCCCGGTCGAGGTACGCGACGTGGCGGCGGTGCCGGACGACACCCCGCTGGCCCGGGTGGACCTGGCCGCGGTGGCGGGCCGGATCGAGGGGTTGGCCCCGGTGGAGCGGGCCACCGTCACCCGGGACTGGCCGGACGCCCTGGAGGTTCGCCTGGTCGAGCGCACCGGGGTGGCGGTGGTGCCGCAGGGACAGGGGCACGTGGTGATCGACCGTTCCGGAGTGGTGTTCCGGACGGTGGGGGAGCCCCCACCGGGCCTGCCCGTGGTTCGGGTTGCCGAGCCGGGCCCGGCCGATCCGGGGACCCGGGCGGCACTGGAGGTGCTCGGTGCCCTGACCCCGGAACTGCGGGAGCGGCTGCTGGACGTCCAGGTGGAGGGGCTGGCCCGGATCAGCCTGCGGTTGGCCGACGACCGGACGGTGTTCTGGGGTGACGCCACCCGGGGGGCGGAGAAGGCCCGGGTGGCCGCCGCCCTGCTCGGCCAGCCGGCCGAGCGCATCGACGTGAGCGCCCCGGACGTGGTGACGTTCAGGTGAGCTGCCACTGTGGCCTGCTGGGGGGTGACCCGTGGCGCTAAGCGGACGACACGCCGAGCAGGTGTTTGGCTCATGGCGTGAGGGCGCTTACGTTGCCCCGAAGAGGATCAGTGGTTGACATAGTTGTAAGCCTCTAGTAGAGGGTTAGGGTTCAGCTTTGGCCCTTCACGGGGGACAGTTGGTGTCGGCCGCAGGTCTGGCCACGCCGTACCGGGGCGGTGCGAAGCCAATCTCGAAGGGAAAGGACCGGAGATGACACCTCCGCACAACTACCTGGCGGTCATCAAGGTCGTCGGCATCGGCGGCGGTGGGGTCAACGCCGTCAACCGGATGATCGAGGTTGGGCTCAAGGGCGTCGAGTTCATCGCGATCAACACGGACGCGCAGGCGCTGTTGATGAGTGACGCCGACGTCAAGCTCGACGTGGGGCGCGAGTTGACCCGGGGGCTCGGCGCGGGTGCCAACCCCGACGTCGGCAAGAACGCCGCCGAGGACCACCGCGACGAGATCGAGGAGGTGCTCAAGGGCGCCGACATGGTCTTCGTGACCTGCGGGGAGGGTGGTGGCACCGGCACCGGTGGCGCCCCGGTGGTGGCGAACATCGCCCGCAAGCTGGGCGCGCTCACCATCGGTGTGGTGACCCGGCCGTTCTCGTTCGAGGGCAAGCGCCGCCAGGTGCAGGCCGAGGCGGGAATAGAGGAACTGCGTAACCAGTGCGACACGCTGATCGTCATCCCGAACGACAGGCTGCTGGCCCTCGGTGACCGCAACATCAGCATGATGGACGCCTTCCGCACCGCTGACCAGGTGCTCCTCTCCGGTGTCCAGGGCATCACCGACCTGATCACCACCCCGGGTCTGATCAACCTGGACTTCGCCGACGTCAAGAGCGTGATGAGCGGTGCCGGCAGCGCGCTGATGGGCATCGGCAGCGCCAGGGGCGAGAACCGGGCGGTCGAGGCGGCCGAGGCGGCCATCTCCAGCCCGCTGCTGGAGCAGAGCATGGACGGGGCGCGTGGTGTGCTGCTCTCCATCGCCGGCGGCTCCGACCTCGGCCTGTTCGAGATCAACGACGCGGCCCAGCTGGTCACCGACGCGGCCCACCCGGAAGCCAACATCATCTTCGGTGCGGTCATCGACGACGCGCTCGGCGACGAGGTACGGGTCACTGTGATCGCGGCCGGATTCGACGGTGGGGTGCCGGCGTACAAGACGGCCGAGTCGCCCCGCAAGTCCAACCAGAACCAGTCCACCCCGCCGAGTACGCCGCCACCGCCGGCGATGCCCGCGCAGCCCCAGTCGCCGCGCCGGGTGCTCTTCGACGACGTGGACGTGCCGGACTTCCTGAAGAACGGGTCCTGAGCGGCGTCGATGAGCGACGACGACAGCACCGGGGGCGGGGACCGGCGGGCCGAACTCGCCGCCGGCCTGGCCCGGGTCCGGGCTCGCATCGACGACGCCTGTGCCGCCGCCGGCCGGGACCGGGACACGGTGACGATGATCGCGGTCACCAAGACCTACCCGGCCGGTGACGTCCTGGCGCTGGTCGGTCTCGGCGTGCACGACGTGGGGGAGAACCGGGACCAGGAGGCGGCGGGCAAGGCCGCCGAGGTGGCGGCGGCCGGGGGGCGGCCCCGCTGGCACTTCGTCGGGCGGCTGCAGCGCAACAAGTGCCGTTCGGTGGTCCGGTACGCCGACGTGGTCCACTCGCTCGACAGCGTCCGGCTCGTCGGTGCCCTCGACACCGCCGCCTCGGCGTACCGGGACCGGCCCCTGGACGTCCTGGTGCAGGTCAGCATCGACGGCGACCCGGCCCGGGGCGGCACCGTCGCGGGCTCCGCCGACCCGGACACCGGGCTGGGACCGGTGGCCGACGCGGTGGCGAAGACGCAGGGGCTCCGGCTGACCGGACTGATGACGGTGGCCCCCCTGGGGTGGGAGCCGGAGCGGGCTTTCGCCCGGCTGGCCGAGGTCTCGTCGGCGTTGCGCGTCGACCATCCGGAGGCCACCGAGTTGTCCGCCGGGATGAGCGGCGACCTGGAGACCGCGATCGGTCACGGCGCGACACAGGTACGGGTCGGCAGTGCGTTGCTCGGAATGCGTCCCACCCTGCGGTAGCCTGGCTGCGGGAGAAGCAAATTACATCGCTGTTGTTTACGGGGCGGCATTCCGTCGTCAGGGGGCCGCGGCGGGCGGGACGCGAACCGCTCGCCGGGGATTGCCGTTCCGGTCCGATGGGCACCTGTTGCCCATCGCGACACGCGACACGGCATGGGGGCACGTGCCGCACAGCGGACGGAAGGGCGCGGGATGGGTGCACTGCGCAAGGCGGGGGTCTGGCTCGGTCTGGTCGAAGAGGACGACGAGCGGGGCTACGACGACGGTGGCTACGACAAGAGTGGCTACCGCGATTCCCGGTACCGGCAGAGTCGGTACGCCGAGGAGTTCGCCGACGAGGACGACGACGAGGCGGACGACCCGCCCGCCCCGCCACGGCCCCGTGCCGGTGACCGGAGCCGGCTGAGTGAGCGTTCCACCGCCCGGTCGATGGAGACCGAGCGGGGCGAGAGCGACCGCCCCGAGCGGCCCGAGCGGCTGGACCGTTCCGACCGGTCGAGTGTCCGCTCCATCACCAGGTCCGGTGCGGGTGAGACGGCGGGGTCGCTGTCGTACCACACCCGCGACAACCTCGCCCTGGCACCGCAGGCCCAGCCCCGGGAGCGTCAGGCGGTGGTCGAGGAGGAGCAGCGGTACCAGATCACCACGCTGCACCCCACCACCTACCGGGAGGCCCGGACCATCGGTGAGCACTTCCGCGACGGCGTACCCGTGATCATCAACCTCACCGAGATGGACGAGGCGGACGCGCGTCGGCTGGTGGACTTCGCCGCCGGTCTCGCGTTCGGCCTTCGCGGTACGATCGAGCGCGTGACCAATCGGGTGTTCCTGCTCTCACCGGCCAACGTCCAGGTCACCGCTGAGGACAAGGCCAAGATCGCAGAGGGCGGGTTCTTCAGCCTCAGTTAGACCCGCCCGACCGAGGGACATCGCCTGCCGTGTTGTCGATCCTGCTGCAAGTCCTCTACCTGATCCTGTACTTCCTCCTGCTCACCCTGCTCTCCCGATTTGTCCTCAGCGCCGTCCTCCAGTACGGTCGCCGCTGGCAACCGGGCCGGGGAGCATCGGCGGGACTGGAAACGGTGTGGAGCGTCACTGATCCGCCCTTGAAGGCGTTGAGGCGTGTGATCCCTCCACTGCGAATTGGTACCGTGAGCATCGACCTGGCTTCCCTTGTGCTCCTGGTTATCCTGATCGTGCTGATGGAGTTCGTGTTGAAGCGGCTGATCCTCGGGCTGTGACCCGCTGGCTCGGCGCGCTACGCGGCCGCAACTGACCCGAGGAGTTTCGATGCCGCTGACCCCGGCCGACGTACACAACGTCGCCTTCAAGAAACCGCCGATCGGCAAGCGGGGGTATGACGAGGAGGAGGTCGACGCCTTCCTGGACGAGGTGGAGCGCGAGCTCGCCCGTCTCATAGAAGAGAACAACGAGCTGCGTGCCCAGGTGGAGCGCGGTGGCCGTGGCGCTCCCGCCGGCCCCGGCGGCGACGCCCGCATGGCAGCCGAGCTCAACGACGTCAAGTCCCAGCTCGACCGGGTGCAGCGCGACAAGGCCGCCGCCGAGCAGGCCGCCCGCGCCATGCAGGCCGAGCTGGAGCAGGTCCGCGCCGCCGGTGGCCCGGCCGTCGCCGGTGACGGCGAGCAGCAGGCGCTGCGGGTGCTGATGATGGCCCAGCGCACCGCCGACGACCACGTCTCCGACGCCCGTCGCGAGGCCGACCAGCTGCTCTCCGAGGCCCGGTCCAAGGCCGAGGAGGTCACCCGGGAGGCGAGGGCCAAGGCCGACGCACTGGAGCGGGACGCCCGCCAGCGGCACCAGGAGGCCATGGGGGGCCTGGACGCCAAGCGCAGCGCGCTGCAGAAGCACATCGAGGAGCTCAAGCAGTTCGAGCGGGAGTACCGCACCCGTCTCAAGGCGTACCTGGAGAGCCAGCTGCGTGACCTCGACGGTCGCGGCCAGGGGCTGGAGGCCGAGATGACCCGCTCCGAGGGCAGTCGTGCCGTCGGTGGCAACGGTCTCGCCGCTGCCGGTCTCGCCGGTTCCTACGGTGGCGGTCGCTCCGGCGCACTCGAGTCGGGTCGCTGATCCACGGTCGACGGCCGTCGTGGCACGGCCGTCGACCGCCTAGCCGGTCCGGACGCCGGGGGTTGAGCCTTGCTAGTCGCCAGTCTGCTGCTCATCCTGCTCGCTGTCGTCCTGCTGGTTCTCGGGCTCTCCGGTGGATCGAGTCTCCTGCTGGGCACCTCGATCGTGGCCAGTCTGTTGGCCGCCGTCGCGCTGGTGGTCGGCGCCCGCCAGGCGGTCGTCTCCCGCGCTGCGGCGGACCGGGGGCCTCCACCCCGGGGTGACTCCCCGACCGGCCCGGCGACGGCGTACGACGGGGCGACCGGTGAGCCGAGCCTCGACCCGTACGACCCCGCCGGTGAACCGGTGCGGGCCGATCCGCGGATCCCGGTCCAGTACGTTCCCGCCGGCCCCGACCGGGAGCCGCAGACAACCGACGACGACCCCGGGTGGCGGCAACCGCCCGGGGCGTCGTCGTCGACCGGCCCGTCCGTCGTCGACTTCCCCCCGGCCGTGGACTTCCCCCCGGCGATCGACCTGCCCCCGGGCCCGGGAACGTCTCCGCCGGTCGACCCCGTCGCCGCTTCCGGGGCCTTCCCCCCGGACGATCCGACGTCCACCTCCGGCACGTCCCCTCCGCAGAGTCCGGCGCTGTTTTCGCCGGACGGCCCGGTGTCCACTCCCGGCCCGTTCCCGCCGGACGGCCCGGTGTCCACCCCCGGCCCGTTCCCGCCGGACGACCCTGAGCCGCCCCCCGCTCTGTTTCCGCCGGACGTTCCCGGGTCGCCCCCCGCTCTGTTCCCACCGGACTTTCCCAGGTCGATCCCCGGTCCGTTTCCGCCGGACGATTCCGTGTCCACCTCCGGGGCGTTCCCGCCGGACGACCCCGTGACCGTCGGAGCCTCCGACAGCCCGGCCGATCCGCTCGACGGTTCACCCGGCGAGGTGGACTCGACCCCCACCCCCGCAGCGATCACCACCGTCGTCGACCCGGTGACCCCGGTGGCGGCGGGTTCCACGTCCGTCGGGCCCGAACCCCCCGGGTGGGAACGGCAGGCGGAGGCCGAGGAGGTCGACGACGACCCCTGCGGGCCCGGTCAGCCCGTGGTGGGGGTGCAGCGCGTCGCATTCGACCCGGACCCCTGGTCGGGGACGCTCGATCCCGGGCCGGTCGAGCTGCCGGACGAGCCCGCCGCCCAGCCCGTCACCCTCGCCGACTCGGCTCTGGTGGCCCGCCTCGACACCGAGGTCCAGGTGGTCGACGGGCGCCCCCGGTACCACCTGGACGACTGCGCGCACCTGTTCGGTCGGGAGTACGAGCCGCTGTCGGTCTCCGAGGCGGTGGGGCTGGGCTTCACCCCGTGCGGGCGGTGCTGCCCGGACACGGAGCTGCTCGCCCAGGCCGGACCCTACTGAACGCGATGCCGACCCGTCCCGACCGGCCGCCGGACCCTCGACGATCCGAGGCGACCGCCGGCCCCGACGAGGCGTTCCCGATCCCGGTACGGGTGAAGCCGGGCGCATCGCGGCCCCGGGTCGGCGGCCGGTACGACGGTCCGCACGGTCCCGCGCTGGTGGTGGCGGTGCACGCGCCCCCGGTGGACGGGCGGGCCACCGAGGCGGCCCGACGGGCGTTGGCCGAGGCGCTGGGTCTGCGACCGGCGGTGGTGTCGCTGCGGGCCGGTGCCGCCAGTCGGGACAAGCTGTTCCTGGTGGAACGCCCGCCGGTGGGGCTGTCCGATGTGGTCGCCCGGCTGCGCGACGGTGTCGACGGCTGAGCGGGTGACCGAGTCGCCGGTTCGGCGAGTACGGGGTCGACCGGGAAGGTTAGCTGCTAGCGTACCTTTTGCCCCGATGAGGGGCTGTTCGCGGCGGGATCATAGTGCGCTGGTGCGGCACGTTGTCGTACCAGGCGTACGTTCCGTATTCTTGCCACTCTCGGGAGTGCACGGCCGACGGTGCCGGGCGCCCCCTTTTCGTACCGGGGGACGCCATGGCGGCGGCCCCCGCAGGCACCGCCGACCGCCGCGGTTTCGTGGCCGAGGGAGCTGACGATGGCGAAGCCAGCCGACACCAGGACCGCCGGGCGCAAGCCGGCGGCGAAGGCCACCCGCAGCACGGCGGAGACCGAGAAGATCCGGGCAGCCCTGGCGGCACGTCGGGACGAACTGACCGCCGAGTACGATCAGACGCTGAGCGAGATCACCGAGTTGCAGCGCGACCGGCTCACCGACTCGGCCGGCGACGACCAGGCCGACACCGGGACGAAGACGTTCGAGCGGGAGCAGGAGATCTCCCTCGCCAACAGCATCAAGGAACGGATCACGCAGGTCGAGCGGGCGCTGGAGCGACTCGACGAGGGCCATTACGGCTGGTGCGAGCGGTGCGGCAACCCGATTCCGGTGGAGCGGCTCGCCGCCTTCCCGTCGGCGACCCTCTGCGTGGCCTGCAAACAGCTGGCGGAGCGACGGTGAGTCCCGCTCCCCGGTGACCGCACCGCCGAGAGCGTCGATGGGGAGCAGATGAGTTCAGCACCGCCCGCCGAATCCGGCAGGGCCGAGCCCGGGGGCGGCCGGGGCCGTCCCCGGGCGACCGGGGTCCTCTTCGGGCTCGGCCTGTCCCTGCTGGTCGCCGACCAGTTGACCAAGGAGGCGGCGCTGGCCGCCCTGGAGGGCGAAGAGCCGGTACGACTGCTCGGCGGCGCGCTCTACCTCACCCTGGTACGCAACAGTGGGGCAGCGTGGAGCATCGGCTCCGGCTACACCTGGGTCTTCCCGTTGATCACCCTCGCGGTGGTGGGCTGGATCACCTGGATGGCGTTCCGGCTGCGGTCGATGCCCTGGGCGATCTCGCTCGGTCTGATCCTCGGCGGCGCCCTGGGCAACCTCGGGGACCGGATCTTCCGGGCCCCGGGTCACTTCCTCGGGCACGTGGTCGACATGGTCAGCCTCTTCGACCCGTGGGGTCGGGTGTTCCCGGTGTTCAACCTGGCCGACAGCGCCCTGGTCTGCGGGGTGATCCTGGCGGTGTTGTTGGAGTTGACCGGGCGGCAACGCGACGGCACCCGGATCACCGGTGACCGGGACCGCGCCCCCAGGGGCGCCGGTGACGACAACGCCCCGGCCGCCACCCACGGCGGTAGCACCACCGAGAGCAGCACCACCCACGGCGGCAGCGCCACCGAGAGCAGCGCCGCCGAGAGCAGCGCCGCCGAGAGCAGCGCCGCCGAGAGCAGCGCCGCCCACGGCAGCGCCACCGACGGCGTCCGTGACGGCGGCGACCCGGCACAGCAGCGGGGGCAGGCATGACGACTTCCGCCCACCGTGACCAGCGGTCCCTGCCCGTCCCGGACGGCCTGGACGGCATGCGGCTGGACCAGGCCGTGTCCCGGCTGCTCGGGCTCTCCCGGACCGCCGCCGCAGCGTTGGTCGACGCCGGGGACGCACTCGTCGACGGGGTGACCCGCCCTAACTCGTACAAGGTGAAGGCCGGTTCCTGGCTGGAGGTCACCCTGCCCGCCCCGGCCACCGCCCCGACGGTGGTGCCACAGGCGGTGCCGGGTCTGCGGGTGGTGTACGCCGACGACGACATCGTGGTGGTCGACAAGCCGGTGGGGGTGGCCGCCCACCCCAGCCCCGGCTGGACCGGCCCGACGGTGATCGGCGGACTCGCCGCGATCGGGCACACCATCGCCACCAGCGGGGCCGCCGAACGACAGGGGGTGGTGCACCGCCTCGACGTCGGCACCACCGGGATCATGGTGGTGGCCAAGAGCGAGACGGCGTACAGCGCGCTGAAGCGGGCCTTCAAGTACCGCGAGGTGGACAAGAGGTACCACGCGGTGGTCCAGGGGCACCTCGATCCGCTCCGGGGCACCGTCGACGCCCCGATCGACAGGCACCCCACCCACGACTACCGGTGGGCGGTGGTCTCCGGCGGCAAGCCCAGCGTCACCCACTACGACACGTTGGAGGCGTTCCCGGCGGCCAGCCTGGTCGACGTCCGACTGGAGACCGGCCGTACCCACCAGATCCGGGTGCACTTCTCCACACTGCGCCACCCCTGCGTGGGCGACGTCACGTACGGTGCCGACCCGACCCTCTCCGCCCGGCTGCGGCTGCACCGGCAGTGGCTGCACGCGCGGGCACTGAGCTTCGTGCACCCGCGTACGGGCGAGGAGGTCACCTTCGTCAGTGAGTACCCGGACGACCTGGCCGCCGCCCTTGCCCTCCTCCGGGACTGACCCGACCGGCCCGCCCCGGCGACGACGGCCCCCGGCGCTCGGCGTCGCGGCCCTGGTCTGCGTCGGGGCGGTGCTGGTCGCCGCGGCGGTGACCGGAGACCGGGAGCCGGTGGGGGACCGGACCGTCGGGGAGGTGACCCGGGTCGGCGTACACCACGGTGGGGCGATCCCCGACTACCTGGAGACGGCGGCCGGGGAACTCGCCGGACCACCGGCCACCCCGGTCGCCGACGCGGCCGGGGCCGGGGAGTGGGCCCTGGTCTCCCTCACCGACTACCTGCCGCCGCAGCGGCTGGCCGAGGTGGTGGGGGAGGTCCCGGTGTCGGTGGTCCTCGCCCGGGTGCCGCTCACCGGTCGACAGACCGAGATCGTCCGGATGTCGGCGCTGCGTCTGCCGGACGACGCCGTCGCCGCGATGGCCGAGGTCGCCGAGGGCAAGGACCGGGAGGCGGCCGACCAGCGTGCCCGGTCGGCCGCGCTGACCGACGCCGACGAGGAGCAGGTGCGGCTGCGCCGGGTGTACGACAGCGGGGCCGAGGTGGCCGCCGCCGAGGCGCAGGCCTACCGGTCGGGGTGCGCCTGCCTCTACGCCGTGGTGGTCCGGGCCGCGCGACCGGCGCTGCGGAAGTTGGCGGCTCATCCGCAGGTCCGGGCGGTCGATCCGGCTCCCGAGGTACGGCGGCTCGACCGGACCGTCTTCACGCCGCCGCTGCCGGAGCAGCACGACCTCGCCCGGCCCCCCGCCGACGACCTGCTCGACCCGGTCAGGTCACCCGAACCGTCGTGACTGGTCACACAGTGGACAAGCCGTCCCGTACCGTGGGCGGTTGACCGGTGGTGAAACCGACGGTGACCGGTGGGTCACCGGCGTTGCGGCGGGTGTCCATCGGCCGGTGAACCGCGTGGACCTCGACTAATGTCGGTCGGACGGTGGCCGGACGGCATCCCGGCGGTGATCTCCACGACGAGGAATGTGCGCGTTCCGGTGTGGCCCGAATAGGGTTTGCTTCGTAGCCTGTCAGGCGGGATCCGATTGCGCTGGGAGGGCGAGCCGTGGACGGCAGCGAGACCGGCTGGAGTCGGCAGGCCGAACCAGCACCCCGGTGGCGGGCGCTGCTCGACCGTGCCCGACTCGGGGGTCGGCACGCCGATCCGGCGGAGCACGACCACCGGATCGACGATCCGCTGCCACCTCCGGAGCCGCTGCCCCGTCGGACGTCGGGCAACCGCCAGGCGGGTCGGACGGGTGCCGCCACCCGGTCCACCGACGGCGGGTACGGCGGTGACCTCGGTGGTCGTCCCGACCCCGGCTACCAGTCCGACCCCGGCTACCGTCCCGACCCCGGTCGTCTCCCGGAGCCCGGCTACCGCTCCGACCCCGCTCCGGAGCCCGGCTACCGTCCCGACCCCGGCTACCGCTCCGATCCCGGTCCCGGTCCCGCCCGGGAGTCCGGCTACCACCCCGACCCCGGTCGTCTCCCGGAGCCCGGGTACCGCAGCGAACCGGCCCGCCGGTCGGACCCCGGCTATCCGGCGGAACCCGCCCATCGCCCCGCCCCGCCCCCGTACCCGGACCGGACCCAGCAGGACCGGACGTACCGTCCGGACCAGGGCCGTCCGGACCAGGGCCGTCCGGAGCCTGTGGAGTCCCGGTACTCCCTGCTCGACAACGGCTACCGGCACGAGCCGCCGACGCCTGCGGCCCCGGAGTCCCGGTACGCGCTGCTTGACAACGGTTACCGGCAGCGGGCGTTCCCGGCACCGGCACCGCCCTCACCCCCGGCACCGCCCTCACCCCCGGCACCGCCCTCACCC
>NZ_JBEPEQ010000149.1:0-11074 GCF_040300925.1 Micromonospora sp. NPDC000207 | reverse complement strand
ACCCCGGAGCCCCCCCCGCCCTCGCGGCCCCACTCCCCCCCCCCCCCCGCGCCCCCGACGATGTCGGGGTGCCCGGCTCGTTCGTGCCCGGCTCGTTCGTGCCCGGCTCGTTCGTGCCCGGCTCGTTCGTGCCCGGCTCGTTCGTGCCCGGCTCGTTCGTGCGGGGAGTCCTTGCAGGTCAGGCGCGGATGGGGGGACCGTTTTGCGGTCCGTGGGGGCGGTGCGCTAACGTTGTCCTACCGACGCGGGGTGGAGCAGCTCGGTAGCTCGCTGGGCTCATAACCCAGAGGTCGCAGGTTCAAATCCTGTCCCCGCTACGACTGCGAGAACGGCCCCGAGGATATCCTCGGGGCCGTTCTCGTCGTCCAGGGGCTGCATCCCAGACTGCGTCCAGGGGCTGCATCCCAGACTGTTCTGAAGGGCTGCACCACAGATTGCGTCTCGGTGCTGCGTCCCAGACTGCGTCAGCGGTGCTGCACCCCCAGATTTCGTCCGAGGGGATGCATCCCGGTTCGAGCCTCCGTTGATCGTTTGTCGCCAACCTGACCTTTTCCCGGCGTGTCGCGTAGGTTTCCAGCAAGCGATCATGGGTGGGGCGACTTGCTGGGCGAGTCCCGAGGTGACCTGCAGGGCGACGCCACTCTCGGCGGCGGACTCGGCAGCCGACGCGGTGATGTCAGTGGATGTGTGACCCCTGCGGATCGTGGCGGCGGCGATGCGATAGGCTTCAGATGTCGACGCGGGGTGGAGCAGCTCGGTAGCTCGCTGGGCTCATAACCCAGAGGTCGCAGGTTCAAATCCTGTCCCCGCTACCATCGGCGAAACGGCCCCGAGGATATCCTCGGGGCCGTTTCCGTGTGCCGTCGCCCCCTGCCCCACCGGCCACCCCCACCGGCCACCCCCACCCACCCACCGGCCGCGCCGTCGGCCGTCACCGGCTCACCCGGACGAGGCGCATGGTGGCACCGGCTCGCGCGGACGAAGCGACTCGTAGGGACGAAGCGGTGGTGCCAGCGGATCGCGGGGACGAAGCGGGTGACGGTGTGGCGGCGGTAGGCGAGGATGTGGGCATGTCTTCCTGGAACAGATGGTGGGGCCGGCTCGGCACGGTCCTCGGTGCCGTCACGCTGTCCGTGTTCGTCCCCGTGGTGGCCTGGGCCTCCACCGGGACCGGTGAACTGGTGCTGGAGGCGGCCCGACGTCGCTCCCGGGGCGGGTTCGGTCTGATCGGCCTGCTCTGCTGCCTGGTCGTCGTCGCGGTGGTCGTGCTGCTGCTGGTCCGCATGATGCGTGGCCGACGGGGCGGCCCGCCCCGCTGACCGGCGTCCCACCGACCGGTCGGCTCCGGCCGCCCCGGCGGTGGCCCGGACTCCGGCCGCTTCGGCGTTCCGGGGGGTGGTCACCAGGCTCCGGCTGCTCCGGCGGTGGTCACCAGGCTCCGGCTGCTCCGGTGGGGGCACCGGGTTCCGGCCGACCCAGTGGGTCCGGCGAGGGTTACTCGGCGAGGGCGGCACCGGCTTCGGCGACGAAGCGGGAGGCGGCCTCCCGGACGGACTCCTCGCCGGTCTGCACGCTTGTCGCCGTGGCGGTCAGCAGACGCCGTACCTTGGCGTGGCCTCTCGGCGGCGGGGCCGGGGCGGGACCGAACCGGTCGGCCAGGGTCGCCTCGAAGGCGGCGCTGCGGCGGACCGCCTCGTCGGCGATGTTCTCCTGGACGTACCGGCGGACCCCGAGGTTGGCGCTGAGCCCTCGTTCGATGCCGAGGGCCTGGCCGACCTCCAGGTTGTTGGTCAGGAAGTTGATCACGTCGACGGCGGCGTCCGGGTGTCGGGTGCCCCGGAAGGCCGCCCAGTACATCGAGGCCCGGGCCCAGTGTGCCGCCGGTGGGCCGGGGCAGCTGACCAGGTCGAGTTCGTCGTCGGTGTGGCTCTGGAGGTCGGCGAGCTGGTTGGACCAGATGAACGAGGCGGCCGTGTCGCCGGTGACGATGAGCTGTCGGCTGGGGTCGCTGTCGACGGTCCGCAGTAGCAGTCGCAGGCTCGGGGTGGCCTTGTCGGATCGGGCCTGCTGCCACAGGTCGAGCCAGTCGACCATGTCGGTGGTGGTGAAGCCGAGCCGTCGGCCCCGGTACAGCTCGGCGTTGCGCGACCGCAGCCACAGCCAGAACGGCCGGTAGTCCCCGGACGGGTCCATGGTGCCGGCGACCCGGCCGTCGGAGGTCCGAGTGACCTGCCCGGCCCAGGTCAGGAACTCCGGGTAGGACATCCCCATCGTGGGCTCGGGCAGGCCGAGTCGACGCAGGAGGGTCCGGTTGAACGCCATCGCCGGGGTGTTCTGGGCGGCGGCCACCGCCATGGTGCGACCACCGACCTCGGCGTAGCTGGCCAGGCTCTCGGGGAGTTGACGGAGGTCCAGCCGGTGGTCCTGCCGGTGTCCACTGAGGTCGTACAGGATCTCCCGCTGGGCGTACTCGGCGAGGTAGTTGTCGTCGATCTGGAACAGGTCGGGAGGGTTGCCGCCGGCGGCCTGGGTGGCGAGCCGGTCGTAGTAGCCGGGGTTGCCCTGCCAGGTGACCTTGAAGGTGACCCGGGGGTTACGGGCGGTGTAGAGGCGTAGCGCCCGCTCGGTGTTCTCCGCCCGCAGCTCGTTACCCCACCAGAAGATCGACAGCTCGATCGGTTCGTCCCGGACCTGGGCGGCCTCGTCCTCGGTGCAGCCGGCGAGGGCGCCCGAGGTGAGCACTGGCAGACCCAGGAACGCGGTGAGCAGCCGCCGACGGCCGGGGTCGGCGTCCGCACGCGACAGTGGCGAGCGCCGGGCGGTGGGCAGGATGCGTCGGGGGGCGGGCAAGGGAAGACTCCTCGGTGCCGAGCAGTGGCCGCGGTCGGACCATTTACACAGGTCGTGGGCGGTAGTGTCAACGGCCGCCCCTCCTCCGCAGCGGTAGGTGCACCGGGCCGTACGGTCAGTCGATCGACGGCCGTGGTCGGTGTCGGCCTTCGGTGGTGACGTCGGTCACGGCGGTTCCCCATGGTGTACTAGGGCCGTGGAACTTCTGCACTCTGGCAAGGTCAGGGACCTCTACGCCGACGGTGACGACCTCATCCTGGTCGCCACCGACCGGATCTCGATCTTCGACGTCGTGCTGCCGACGCCCATTCCCGACAAGGGGCGGCTGCTCACCGCGCTCTCGCTGTGGTGGTTCGACCAGCTGGCCGACCTGGTGCCCAACCACGTCATCTCCAGCACCGACGTTCCGGCGGAGTTCGCCGGACGGGCGATCCGGTGCCGCCGGTTGGACATGGTCCCCGTCGAGTGCGTCGCCCGGGGGTACCTCACCGGCAGCGGGCTCGCCGAGTACCAGCGCACCGGTGCCGTCTGCGGGGTGGAGCTGCCCCGAGGGCTGGTCGAGGCATCGATCCTGCCGGAGCCGATCTTCACTCCGACCACCAAGGCCCCCGTCGGCGAGCACGACGAGCCGATCACCTTCGCCGACGTGGTGGACACCGTCGGCGCGGAGACCGCCGAGCGGCTGCGCGACATCACCGTCGCCGTCTACTGCCGGGGTGCCGAGATCGCCGCCGACCGGGGGATCCTGGTCGCCGACACCAAGATCGAGTTGGGATGGGCGTCGGACGGGACCCTGGTCCTCGGCGACGAGGTCCTCACCTCCGACTCGTCCCGGTTCTGGCCGGCCCCGTCGTACCAGCCGGGTCGGGCCCAGTTCTCCTTCGACAAGCAGCACGTCCGGGACTGGGCCGTCGCCGCCGGATGGGACAAGCAGGCACCGGCTCCCGAGGTCCCCGCCGAGGTGGTCGAGGCGACCCGCGCCCGGTACGTCGAGGTGTACGAGAAGCTCACCGGCGAGCGCTGGGACTGACCGGCCGAGGTCAGTCCGCCCAGTCGAGGGTGCGCTGCACCGCCTTGCGCCAGTTGTGCAGCTCACCCTCCCGGTGGGCGGAATCCATGGTGGACGTCCACTGGGCGTCGGAGCGCCACTGGGCCCGCAGGGTGGCCAGGTCGGGCCAGAACCCGACGGCAAGCCCCGCGGCGTACGCGGCACCGAGGCAGGTGGTCTCGGTGATCCGGGACCTGACCACCGGGACGTCCAGAACGTCGGCGAGGAACTGCATCAGCAGGCCGTTGGCGGTCATCCCGCCGTCCACCCGCAACCGGCGCAGCGCCACGTCGGAGTCGGCGTTCATCGCGTCGACCACCTCCCGGGTCTGCCAGGCCGAGGCTTCCAGCGCCGCCCGGGCCAGGTGCCCCTTGGTGATGTATCCGGTCAACCCGGCGATGATCCCCCGGGCGTCCGAGCGCCAGTGCGGGGCGAACAGCCCGGAGAACGCCGGCACGACGTAGCAGCCACCGTTGTCGTCCACGCTCCGGGCCAGCTCCTCCACCTCGGCGGCGGTGGAGATCAGACCCAGGTTGTCCCGGAGCCACTGCACCAGTGCGCCGGTGACCGCTATGGCCCCCTCCAGGGCGTACGAGGCGGGCTGGTCACCGATCCGGTACGCCACAGTGGTCAGCAGGCCGTGGCTGGAGGTGACCGGCCCGGTGCCGGTGTTGAGCAGGAGGAAACTGCCGGTGCCGTACGTGCACTTGGCCTCGCCTGCGGAGAAACAGGTCTGCCCGAACAGGGCCGCCTGCTGGTCACCGAGGGCACTGGCCACCGGGACCCCGGCGAGGACCCCCTCAGCGGTGCCGTACACCTCGGAGGAGGAGCAGATCTGCGGCAACATCGCCGCCGGGACACCCAGGGCGTCGAGGAGGTCGGCGTCCCAGTCGAGGGTCTGCAGGTCCATCAGCATCGTCCGGCTGGCGTTGGTGACGTCGGTGACGTGCCGTCCGGTCAGTTTCCAGATCAGCCAGCTGTCCATGGTGCCGAAGAGCACCTCGCCGCGTTCGGCCCGCTCGCGCAACCCCTCGGTGTTATCGAGCAGCCAGCGCAGCTTCGGCCCGGCGAAGTACGTCGCCAGGGTCAGCCCGGTCCGCTCCCGTACCCGCTGTTCGCCGTGGGTCCGGTCGAGTTCGCGCAGTTGGGGGCCGGTACGGGTGTCCTGCCAGACGATCGCGTTGGCGACCGGTCGCCCGGTGGAACGGTCCCACACCACTGTCGTCTCCCGCTGGTTGGTGATGCCCACAGCGGCGAGCCCGGCCGGGTCGGTGCCGGCGGCGGCGACCGCCTCCCGGACCACCAACTGGACGTTCTCCCAGATCTCCTCGGCGTCGTGCTCCACCCAGCCGGGTCGGGGGAAGATCTGCCGGTGCTCCCGCTGCGCCACGGAGACGACCTCCCCGGCCCGGTCGAAGACGATGCACCGGGAGGAGGTGGTGCCCTGGTCGATGGCGGCCACGTACTGCGGGGTCATCGCAGCACCGTACCGAATCCGGCACCGGTGCGCCGTCCGACGGACGCCCCACCGCCCCAGGTCGCACAGTGCGTCGGCCAGGCCGCCCCCAGGTCCTACCGCGGCGGGCCGGGCCGCCCCAGGTCGCACAGTGCGTCGGCCGGGCCGCCGCAGGTGTGCCCGCACTGCGGCGGGTCGGGCCGCCCGGTCAGCCGGGACCGGGGCGGGCGTGGTGGTCGGTGCCGACGGCGGCGCTGATCCGGACGACCGTGCCGGAGTCGCCGGTCTCCACCTCCATGGTGTCGCTCAGCTTCCGGGCCAGCCAGAGCCCCCAACCACCGGCGGTCTCCGGGGCCGGTCGGCTCCGGTCGCCGAGGCGCTGCTCGCTGATCCCCTGCCCGTGGTCGGCGACCTCGCAGATCAGCTGCGTCCCGTCCGGCCACAGCCGCAGCCAACCGTGCCCGCCGCCGTGCCGGACCGCGTTGGTGATCAGCTCGTTGACGGCCAGGACGAAGTCGTCCAGGCTCTGCCCTCGTAGCCCCGCCGCGTACGCGCAGGAGGTGACCGAGTGGCGTAACTCGGTCACCCGGCCCTCGTCGAAGGCCTCGGCGATGAGGACGAAAGGTTCGATGGGCACAACCGTACGTGGTGCAGGGGCGTTTGCGTCCGGCATGGCGGGTACCGCCGATGGATCTTGAGAGTCGTCGCGGTTTCCGCCATCGTACGCCCAGCCGCCGACGTCGTGGGTCGGCTGACCTCCGGCCCGGCTTCCCGGTTGTGGCATCGTGTCGCCCATGTCCCCGGCCGGTGGTTTCGAGGTCCCGCTCTGGCGCGCTGTCGCGGTGTTCCGGTTCGCCTCCCTGGGGTACGTCTGCGTGCTGATCCTGCGCGACTACGACAGGTACGCCCACCCGTTCGCCGCAGCGGCCGTCCTGCTGGTGATGCTGGCCTGGACGGTGGTGGCCGCCGTCGGGTACGCCCGACCGTCCTGGCGTCGGTGGCCGCTGCTGCTGGCCGACCTCGGTGTGGTGCTCGGGGTCCTGCTGGTCACCCCCTGGGTGGTGGGTCGGGAGGCGCTGGCGGCCGGGGTGCCCACCCTGGCAGTGGCCTGGCTCGGTGGCCCGGTGCTGGCCTGGGCTGTCTCCGGGGGACGGCGTCGCGGCACTGTGGCCGCGCTGCTCGTCGGCGCGGCGGACCTGGCCACCCGTGAGCAGATCGGCGACTCCTCGTTCACCGGGCCGATACTGGCGCTGCTCGCCGGGGTGGTGGTCGGGCACGTCGCCCGACTGGCAGCGACCGCCGAGGAACGGCTCCAACGGGCTGTGGAGTTGGAGGCGGCGACCCGGGAGCGGGAGCGGCTGGCGCGCGACATCCACGACTCGGTGCTCCAGGTGCTGTCCCTGGTGCAGCGTCGCGGGGCGCACCTGGACGGGGAGGCCGGTGAACTGGCCCGCCTGGCCGGTGAACAGGAGGCGGCGCTGCGTGCCCTGATCACCGCCCCGGAACCGGGCACGGGTCCACCCACCGGTGCCGACCTGGACGTCCGCACACTTCTGGGCCGGTACGCCTCGGCGGGGGTGTCGGTGTCGGCACCGGCCACCCCGGTACCGTTGCCCGCCCCGGTGGCCAGGGAACTCGCGGCGGCGACCGGGGCGGCGCTGGACAACGTCGAGCGGCACGCCGGGGGACGGGCGTGGGTGTTGATCGAGGACGAGGGGGAGACGGTGACGGTGTCCGTACGCGACGAGGGGCCGGGGATGTCGCAGGAGCGGCTCGACGAGGCGGCCCGGCAGGGTCGGCTGGGGTTCGCCCAGTCCATCCGGGGGCGGGTCGGCGACCTGGGCGGGGCGGTCCGGGTCCACTCCGCGCCCGGCACCGGGACCGAGGTGGAGCTGGTAGTGCCCCGGAGCGCCGGGTGAGCGTACGGGTGATGGTGGTCGACGACCACCCGATGTGGCGCGAGGGGGTGGCCCGGGACCTGACCGAGGCCGGGCACCTGGTGGTGGCCACGAGTGGTGAGGGCCGGCAGGCGCTCCGGGTGGCCCCGGCCGCCCGCCCCGACCTGGTGGTGCTGGACCTGCAACTGCCCGACATCTCCGGCGTCGAGGTGGTCCAGGGTCTACGTGCCTCGTTGCCCCAGGTCCGGGTGCTGATGCTCTCGGCCAGTGGGGAGCAGCAGAGCGTCCTCGACGCGGTGAAGGCCGGGGCCACCGGCTACCTGCTGAAGTCCGCCGCCCCGGCGGAGTTCCTGGACGCGGTCCGCCGGGCCGCCGCCGGGGAGCCGGTCTTCACTCCCGGCCTGGCCGGTCTGGTCCTCGGCGAGTACCGCCGCCTCGCCGCCGGTGGCCCGGGGGACGGCGGGACGGACCCGGGGGAGGGTGCACCCCGGCTCACCGAGCGGGAGACCGAGGTGTTGCGTCTGGTCGCCAAGGGGCTGTCCTACAAGCAGATCGCCGAGCGTCTCGGCCTGTCCCACCGGACGGTGCAGAACCACGTCCAGAACACCCTGGGCAAGCTTCAGCTGCACAACCGGGTCGAGCTGACCCGTTACGCGATCGAGCAGGGCCTGGACGACTGAGACCTCCGGGTGCCGGCCGGCCCCCTGACACCTCCGGCGGCGGTCGACCGGCCCTCTGAGACGTGCGGGCGGTCGGCCGACCCCTAGGGTGGCCGGGGTGCCGGTCGGCGCCTCAGTGCGAGGCCGGCGGCCGGGTCTCGTGGATCGCCAGCTCCTCGGCGCTCGCACCGCCCCCGGCGGAACCGGCGTCGTAGGCGACGGAGTCGCTGTCCTGGTCGGAACGAACCCCTTCGTCCGGTTCGACCAGGCGACCCACCTGAGCGTCGGCGGTCGAGCCCAACTGGCCGTGGTCGTAGAGGGAGACCGGGGAGTTCGGGTCGGAGGTAGGACCGGGATTCATCACGTCCGCGTCGAGCTGGGCCTGCGCGGCGGCCTCCTCGCTGTCGGCCTCCGCGGCGATGTCCGGGTCGACCGGCCCGGCGAGCGGGTCGTCGGCCGGACGCTCGTACTGCTCGCGGGCGAGCTTGCTGTCCAGGGACTCGCCGTCGAGCTGCTCGTCCGGCGTGGTGCCGAACCTGTCGACCGCCACCGGCATGCGGTCACCGGGAAGCTGGGCCGGCTCCGGGCCGTCGGCCTCCCGACCGGTGGCCACGTCGTCGTAGGCGGTGGAGTCGTCGTCGGCGGTGTCGGGCAGGCCCTGCGCCTCAGGATCGGACACGGGGGTCGGGTACTCGTCGTCGCGCATGGTGGAGCACTACCCGTTGCCTCTGCCGGGTAACCGACCCGGAGCCTGCGAAACGCCCGCCGAGGCCGGGTCGTTCAGCCGAGGAAGGCGGCCTCGTCCTCGGCGTACAGGACGCACCAGACGACCTTGCCCGCCGGAACGTCGGTGCTGCCCCAGCGCCGGGCGACGGTGTCGATCAGCAGCATCCCCCGGCCGCCGGTCGAGGTCGGCGGGGCGAGCCCGGTGAACGACGGCTGCCGGTGGGACTGGTCGCGGACCGCCACGTGCAGGGCGTCCACCCGGGGGGCCAGCCGCAGACTCATCCCGGTCCGGGCGTGCGCCACCGCGTTGTTGACCATCTCGGTGATCGCGATGCACCCCGGCTCCACCAGCTCCGGCAGCCCCCAGCGGACGCAGTTCTCGGTGACCAGGGTCCGGGCCTCCCGCGCCGCCCCCACCACCGGTGCCAGGGACAGACCCACCGACCGGGGTCGGGAGGTCGCGCCGAGGGCGGTCAGCGCCGAGGTCAGGGTCGGATGCACTGTGGGGCCGTCGGGTGGGACCGTCGTCCCGGGTGGGCAGGTCACCCCGGCCGGGTCGAGGAGGGCCAGCTCCGTCCCGGGCCAGTCGGCGACCTCCCGGTCGAGGTCGGCGAACATCCCCCGGGCGGCGGGGACGACGCTGACGAGACCGGACAGGTCGATCACCGTCGGACCCGCGCGCTCCCACAGACAAGTGAGCAAAATGTCACGTACGGTGGTGATGTCGGCGGCGTCCAGGGTCCCGGTCAGGGGGACGACAGTAGTCGATCCATCTGTTCCCACCAGGCATTGCGCGTCCGTCGGCATAATCCTGTCATTGTGCACGTCGAGTACGCAGAGTGCATCTGCCGGCGGGGACGACCGTCAGCGGAGCCACCGATGGTGACCGGAGCGTCGCTGCGTGGTCGAGAGGGTCGGTGACCGGCCCGGATCCCAGCTGTCGATCGGGCCGTTCGGGTCGATCCGCCCCGGCCCGGCTCGCCTGACCGATCCCGATCTGTCAGGTTTGGGCCTCTCGGGGCTCGGTTAATGGGACGCTCTGACCGGAGGACCACCCGCTCGCAGAACGCATGGAGGTGACCCATGCGCGTCGGCCTAGTCTGTGCACACGCCGGCCCGTTCCCGCACCTCGACGGCCCCGCCGTCGGCACCCACCAGCACATCGCCCGGGTCGCCGCCGAACTGGCCGCGCGAGGACACGACGTCCGGGTCTACGAACGTCGGGAGGAACCGGGTTCGGCCGAGTCGACCCAGGTCGACGGGTACCTGCTGGAGCGGGTTCCGGTCGGCCCCACCGCGCCCACGGCCACCGCCGCGCTGGTCGGGCACGTACCCGAGTTCGGGCGCTGGCTCAGTGAGCGGTGGTCGGGCGCCTGGCGGCCGGACGTCGTACACGGCCACTACTGGATCGGCGGCCTCGCCGCCGCCACCGCCGTACGGGACACCGACATCCCGGTGGTCCAGACCTTCCACTCGCTCGGGGTCGAGCAGCTGCGGCACCTGGGCCGGGGGTACGACGGGCCGGGGGAGCGGATCCCACTGGAACGGGCGTTGACCCGGGCGGTGGACATAGCCGTCGCCCAGTGCAACGACGAGGTCGACGAGCTGACCCGGATGGGGTTGCAACGCGCCTCGGTGGCAATGGTCCCGGCCGGGGTCGACGTCGAGCGGTTCCACCCCGACGGCGAGGCGGCACCCCGGGATCAGCGGTCCCGGATCCTGTCCGTCGGCGGACTGTCGGCCGGACACGGACAGGAGGACCTGATCCGGGCGATGCGACTTGTCGGCGACGTGGAACTGGTCATCGCCGGAGGGCCGCCCGCCGACCGGCTGGCCAACCACGCCGAGGCCCGTCGTCTGCGGGAGCTGGCCGAACGCCACGGCGTCGCCGACCAGGTACGCCTGGTCGGTGGGGTGCCGCACGACCAGATGGCCACCTGGTACCGCTCGGCCGACGTGGTCGCCTGCACCCCGCACTACTCCTCCGCCGGGCGGGTGTCGCTGGAGGCGATGGCCTGCGGCGTACCGGTGGTCGGATACGCCATGGGTGGGCTCGCCGACGCGGTGGTCGACGAGGTCACCGGCAAGCTGGTGCCTCCCGGCGACGTCCGGGCGCTCGGCGTCCAGCTGCGGCGGCTGCTCGCCGACAACGCGGGTCGGTTCGCGTACGGCCACGCGGCGGTGGACCGGGTCCGGTGCAGCTACACGTGGGAACGGACCGCCGGGGCGTTGGAGCGGCTCTACGAGCGGGTGGTCGGGTTGCGACGCCCGGTCAAGGCCTGAAGTCGGCCACTGATTCAGCTGCTGCGTCGGGCCGGGGTCGGCAGCCCCACCGTCTTCGGGTGACCCTCGTGGCTCGTACGCGCCGCCGGGGCACGACGCCCGGCGGGGGCCTCCCCGGCCCCGGTCCCGGCCCCGGTGCCGGTCCCGACCCCGG
>NZ_JBEPEQ010000148.1:0-11238 GCF_040300925.1 Micromonospora sp. NPDC000207 | reverse complement strand
CTCGCCGTCGCCTTCACCGCCCTCGGCACGCTGGTCCTCGCCGGGGTTCCCGCCCACCCGGTCGGCCGGTTGATGACCGCCGCCGGGCTCACCGCCGCCGGGGCCGCCCTCGCGCTGAGCTGGACCGCGTTCGCCCCGGTCGCCTGGGTGGGGCAGTGGCTCTGGTGGCCGCCGTACGGGCTGGTCATCCTGGCCCTGCTGGTCTTCCCGGACGGCCGACTGCCGGGGCCGCGCTGGCGGCCGGTCGGGTACCTCGTCGTGGCCACCACGGTCGTGGCCACCGGGGCGCTCGCGGTGGCCGCCCTCGACGACCCCCGTCGGCTGCTGCTCTCGGCGGAACCCGCAGCCACCGCGCAGGCCCGTACCCTGGTGCAGGTCGCGCTGCTGGCGATCGCCGTCGAGTTGGTGACCCTGCTGGCGGTGCTGGTCTCGTTGGCCCTGCGGTGGCGGCGCGCCACCGGGGAGACCCGCCAACAGCTCGCCTGCCTGCTGGCCGCCGGGGTGCTGTTCCTGCTCGGGGTGGTCCTCGACGGGCTCAACCTGGCCGGGGCCTGGGTGCTCATGGTGATCGCCATTCCGGGGGCGATGACCCTCGCCGTGCTGCGGTACCGGCTGTACGGGCTGGAACAGGTGATCAACCGTACGCTGGTGTGGCTGGTTATGAGCCTGCTGGTGATCGTGGCCTTCGTCGCCACCGTCAGCCTCCTGCGCGACCTGCTCCTGCGCGGGGACACCTCCAACGCCTCCCTGGTGGCCACCGGGCTGATCGCCGTCACCTTCGAGCCGCTGCGCCAGCGGGTGCAGCGGGGGGTCAACCGGCTGCTCTACGGCGAGCGCGACGAACCGTACGCCGTCCTGGCCCGCCTCGGTGACCTGCTGGAACGTACCGTCGAGCCGCAGGCCGTCCTGCCGTTGCTCACCCGTACGATCGGCGACTCCCTGCGGGTGCCCTACGTCGCCGTCGAGGTGGGCACCGACGAACAGCGCGATCCGGACCGTCCGCCACTGGTGCACGCCGCCCACGGTCGGCCCACCGAATCGGTCGAGCGGTTCGACATGCTCACCCACGGTGAACGGGTCGGCTGGCTGGTGGTGGCCCACCGCAGCCCCGGGACCCGCTTCACCCCGGTCGAGCGGCGGCTGCTCAGCGACGTAGCCCTGCACGCCTCGGTCGCGGCGGCGACCGCCCGGCTGATCCGGGACCTGCGGGACTCCCGGGAGCGGTTGGTCACCGCCCGGGAGGAGGAGCGGCGTCGACTACGCCGCGACCTGCACGACGGTCTCGGTCCCACCTTCGCCGGCATGTCCATGCAGGTACGGGCGGCCCGCCGGCTCGCCACCGACAGGCAGCGGCTGGTCGGCGTCCTGGACGGGCTCGCCGAGGACCTGCGGACCTGCACCGCCGAGGTCCGGCAGTTGGTCGACCGGCTGCGCCCACCCGCCCTGGACCGGGGGTTGGAGTCGGCCCTGCGGGCGGAGTGCCGCCGTTTCGACGGCCCCGGCCTGTCGGTGCGGCTGCGGGTGGAGGACGACCCGGGCCGACTACCCGCGGCGGTGGAGGTGGCGGCGTACCGGATCGTCGCCGAGGCCCTGTCCAACGTGGCCCGGCACGCCCGGGCCACCACCTGCGAGGTGGTGGTACGTCGGGGGCGCGCCCTGGTGGTCGAGGTCGGCGACGACGGGGTGGGTGGTGTGGCCCGGCGACCGGGCGGGGTCGGGTTGGACTCCATGCGGGAACGGGCCGTCGAGCTCGGCGGGGAGTGCGACGTGGTCGGCCGGGATCCGCACGGGACCCTCGTGCGGGTCCGGCTGCCGCTGCAAGGATGAGACGGACCGGGCGAGGCCGGGGGCGGAAGTGGGGCGCGGAGATGACCGGACAGGGCCGGGTGTTGATCGTGGACGACCATCCGGTGGTCCGCCGGGGACTGCGGATGATGCTGGAGGGGGAGACCTGGGTGACCGTCGTCCTGGAGGCCGCCACCTGCGCCGAGGCGATCCGGTTGGCGTTGACCGAACCGGTCGGTGTGGTCGCCATGGACGTGGCCCTGCCCGACGGCGACGGCGTCGAGGCCACCCGACGCATCGTGCAGGGCCGCCCGGAGACGGCCGTGCTCATGCTCACCATGGCCGACGACGACGAGGTGGTGAGCCGGTCGCTGCACGCCGGTGCCCGGGGATACCTGTTGAAGGACACCGACCCGGACGTGATCGTCGACGCCCTGCGGACGGTGGCCGGTGGTGGCTTGGTCCTCGGCCCCCGGGTCGGGCCACGGGTGCTGGCCGACCTGCAACGCCGGCCGATGCCGCTGCCCGCCCCGTTCGACCAGCTCACCGCGCGGGAGCGGGACATCCTGCGGCACCTGGCGGCGGGCGAGGCCAACGCCCGGATCGCCCGCCGGTTCGGGTTGAGCGAGAAGACGGTCCGTAACCAGCTCTCGGCGGTCTTCGCCAAGCTCGGTGTCTCCGACCGGGTCCAGGCCGCGCTCCTCGCCCGTGACGTGGGGCTGTGACCTCCGGGACCTCCACCGCCGGGTCGGCCCCGGGTGCGGGGCTCGGGTTCCCGGCGCACTGCCGGTCGACCTTCTGCACCGCGTCCGAGCGTGGGATATATTGACGGACGTCGCTGACTGGGAGGTGTCGTCGTGCGAGTCCGTTCGATGGTCGTGGCAGCAGTGGTCGCCGGTCTCACGGTGACCGGGGTCGGTGCGGCCGGTGCCGCCGGGGCCGACCCCCCGCAACGCCCACCCGCCGCTCCGCAGCAGGGCACACTGGCCGTCGGTGACTTCGACCTGACCCGTCCACAGGTCGTGGCGGGCAACCTCACGGTGCCGTGGGGGATGGACTTCCTACCCGACGGCAGTGCCCTGGTCGCGCTGCGCAACTCCGGCCAGGTCCAGCGGGTCCGCCCCGGTCAGGCCCCGCAGCAGGTCGCCCAGATCTCCGGGGTGGCCGCCGGGGGCGAGGCGGGTCTGCTCGGCCTCGCGGTCTCCCCGACCTACGCCCAGGACGGCTGGGTCTACGTCTACCTCACCACCTCCACCGACAACCGGATCGTCCGGTTCCGGCTCACCGCCCCGCAGACCCAGCAGCCGATCCTCACCGGCCTGAGCAGGGCCAGCATCCACAACGGGGGACGGATCGCCTTCGGCCCCGACGGGATGCTCTACGCCGGGGTCGGTGACGCCGGGCAGACTGCGCTGTCGCAGAACCTGCAGAGCCGTAACGGCAAGATCCTGCGGATGCGGCCCGACGGCACCGTCCCGCCGGACAACCCGTACGCCGGATCGCTCGTCTACAGCCTCGGTCACCGGCACGTGCAGGGGCTGGCCTGGGACGCCCAGGGCCGGCTCTACGCCACCGAGTTCGGGCAGAACACCTGGGACGAGGTGAACCTGATCGTGGCCGGCGGCAACTACGGCTGGCCGGTCGTGGAGGGGCGGGGCAACGACCCCCGCTACCGCGACCCGCTGGTGGTCTGGTCCCCGGCGCAGGCCTCACCCAGCGGCGCGACGATCGCGGGGAACCGGCTGTTCGTCGCCGCCCTGCGCGGCACCCGACTGTGGAACCTGCCGTTGACCGGAACCGGGGGGGTCGGGACCCCGGTCGCCGAACTGACAGGAACCTACGGGCGGCTGCGCACCGTCGAGTACGGCCCCGACGGCTGGCTCTGGGTGACCACCAGCAACCGGGACGGGCGCGGTACGCCGGCCGCCACCGACGACCGGGTCCTGCGGTTCCCCCCGCGTGACACCCCACCCACGACCGCCCCGCCGACGACCGCCCCACCGACGACCCCACCGGCGACGACCCCGCCGCCCACGCAGCCGGCGACCACGTGCCTCGTCTCGTGGACCGCCAACCGGTGGACCGGCGGGTTCACCGCCGAGGTTCGCCTCACCAACCAGGGACCGGCGTTGACCGCCTGGAACCTGACCTGGACCCTCCCCGCCGACCAGCAGGTCACCAGCGCCTGGAACGCCCAGGTCACCCAGTCCGGGAGCACCGTCACCGCCGGCAACGTCGGCTGGAACGGCACCGTCGCGCAGGGCGCGACGGTGAGCTTCGGCGTCCAGGGCACCTCCGGGGCGGGCGAACCCACCCCCACCGGCTTCCAGCTCAACGGCTCCCCCTGCCGGTCGGCCTGACCGCCCCGCCGTCCCGGGTGCCCGACGAGGCACCCGGGACGGCGAGGTGACCTCAGCTGGTGGCCGACTCCCAGACCCAGGTCTGGACCGGACCGGGGCCGGCCGGGTCGACTGTGAGCTGGTGGCCGTACCCGTGTTCGGTGAGGTACAGGTCGGTCGGCACCCCGTTGACGACGGTCCGGTTCGCCAGGGCGAACGACGCGCCGTCCTGCTCCACGCACCACAGGTACTCGTCGGTGTTGGGACGGAACGAGTGCAGGGTCACCCCGGCCCCGAAGGTGGCGTTGCCCGTCGGGGACGAGGTCAGGTAGCGGCCACTGTTGACCAGGTAGTAGCAGGGGGTGTCCCCGGTCGACCCGGCGGGGATCCGGGTGAACCGCTGGTTGGCGCCGTCGGTCTCCTGGTAGAGGATGATCGGGGTGCCGTTGCCGGTACCCTCCCCGGAGACGTCCGCCACCATGTCGTGGGCACCCTCCACCGGGTAGTGGGTGATCTCCTGGAGGTCGTCCATCTCCGCCTCCGACTGGAGGAACCACCGCTGTCGGGCCGACCCGTCCCAGTCCCGCCCGGCGAGGACCAGCAGGTCGGGCAGGACGGTGAGCAACTGGTCGGTGACCTTGTTCCGGAGGGTCCAGGTGCCGTCCCCCTGGTCCTCGGGCCGCCACAACTGGTCCATGGCCTCCATGTGCCACTGGACCACCCGGGCGTCCCGGGCCCCCTCCTCCTGCCCCATGAAGCTCCCGGTCAGCAGGTTGACGATCCGGTAGTAGCCGGGGAACTCCCCACTGCGGACCAGGGACCACTTCTGCTGGTAGCCGCTGTGGTAGGGGACGTCGACCAGGAGGTTCGTGGTGCCGTTGCGGACGATGTCGGCGACGTTGGTGGTCTCCGCGTTGCGCAGCAGGACCCCCTGCCCCGACGGTGGCTGCGCCGGCGGGGGCGGGGGATCGGCCGCCGCCCGTAGCACCAGGTCGAACCCGACCGGCCGGTGGTCGGAGAGGAGGATGTCGTCGTGGACGACGCTGCCGGTGATCCGGGGGACCCCGACCCCGGTCGGGGTGACCGCGTAGTCGAGGACCCGGACCGGGGCCAGTGTGGGATGGGTGGGGTTCGCCGGTGCGTGTACCACGAAGTGCGCCGCGTCCAGCACCGCCGCCAGGTCCTCGGGGTCCCGGTTGAAGTCCCCCATCGCCACCCAGTCCAGCGCCGTGTTGTTCGGCCCGGCGGTCAGCATCCGGACCCGGATCGCCTCCAGCAGGCCCGGCATGTCGTTGCCGTTGCCGTTGCCGGAGAAGCCGTGCAGGGTGAAGAAGACAGTGCCGCCGATGTTCACCCCCAGGGCGGGGCGTCCGCCCATCGGGGAGCCGACCACGAAGATCCCGCCGGGGTCGACCCGTCGCCGGGTGGCCACCGCCATGTTCACCCGGTTCGGGCCGTTGTTCGAGGTGTCGGTGTGCAGCCAGTAGAGGAACCCGGTCGGGCGTCCGGCGGTGCCCGCGTACCGGTACTCCCGGACCGGGGGAAACAGGCCGTTGGCCCGCTGGAAGTCGACCTGCGGATGGTCGGCCAGGTGTTGACCGCCGTCCGGCGGTGAACCGGCCTCCTGCAACGCCACCACCTGCGCGCCGTGGCCCAGGGTCTGGACCCCGTTGGAGTACTTGTTGTCGTAGGAGCCCCCGGCGTTCGTCCCCGCCCCCTGCATGTTCCAGGTGGCCGCCCGGCGGTCCGGGTTCACCCGGGGGTCGAGCTGACCGACGTCGCGCAGGAACAGCGACGGCCGACGGCGGTCCGCCAACCGGGCCACCCCCTGGCCGTCGGTGTAGTCGAGGGTCTCCCGACCGGACCAGTCGGCGATGACCGCGCCACCCTGTGCGAGATGACGGAACCGTCGCGGTTGGACCGGGTCCGAACCGAACTGGTGTACGGCGTCGGCCGGCACCCCGGGGCTCTGCGCCGAGTACGGGGTGTACGCCTCGAACGGCCCACCCGGGGTGACCTGCTTGGTCAGCACGTTGCCGTGGAAGACGTTCTGCGGCCCGGACGACCCCGACCACTTGATCGCCTTCGGTCCCGCACCCCACCAGATCGGGTACCAGGTCCCGGCGTCCAGTTCGCCGCCCTCGCCGCCACAGTTGACCGTGCAGCTCCCCGACCGGTGCTCGTACGGCACCCGTACGGTGTTGCCCTCGAAGAGGTTGTGCCGCTCCCAACCGCCGTGCAGGTTCAGATCGGAGTCGAGGTCGTTGCGGAAGGCGACGTTCCCGCTGGCCGACCACTGGAAGGTGAAGTGCCGCAGGTTACGGCTCGTGTTGTACGCGTACAGCGAGTCCCACACCCGACTGCCGCGCAGGTAGCCGTTGCCGCCCTTGCCCTTGTTCCACGCGCCGTCGAAGGTGTTGCCCTCGATGTGCAGGTTCCGGGCCACCTCGGTGACCAGCGGGTGGGAACCGGTCATGGTGCCCGACAGCCCCTTGGCCCAGCTGTTGGCCGCCCACTTGTAGAGGATCCCGTGCATCGCGTACTCGGGGGCCAGGTTGCCGTAGTTGTGCACGGCGTCCGAGGGGGACAGGGAGTAGCTGCCGCCGCCCAGCTTCGGCAGGCCGGTCATGTCCTGGGTGAAGGCGAAGTCCTCGAACCCGACCCCCTCGACCGCCTTGAGCGGGGTCACCTTGCTCTGGAACGGGGTCTCGGTCACCATCGGGGCCGACCCGTCGGAGACCGAGTCGACGGGCAGGTCGAACTCCAGGGGACGGTCCAGGGTGATGCTCTTGGGGCTGCCGGAGATCGCCACCACCCGGAACATCTGCTGGCGCATGTGCAGGTTCTCGAACATGCTGCCGTGCTCGGCGTAGGTGAGGCCCTGCTGCTCGTAGAACTTGAGGCTGTTGGCCGCTCCCACCCACACGTACCCGCCGAGGGTGAACCGGCCCATGTCGGCGTTGCCGATCAGGTGCACCACGCTCTGCCCGGCGCGGGCGGCGAAGCCCGCGTCACCGGCCCGGGACGCCACCCGGATCCCGGACACCCAGTGCTGGTTGACCGAGCCCTCGAACAGGTCCCTGCGGTTGGCCGGGGCGGACTGCCACTCGTCGGTGTAGCGGGCGGCCACCTCCCGGGTCTGCACCTTGAACATCGCCCGGCCCGGCCAGATCCACCCGCCCCGGCCGGTGTCGTTGCCGCTGCCCCAGGTCATGGTGGTGGGTTCCCACCGGCTGCCGTCGTTGCTGACGGTGTCGTAGCGGGTGTCGGTGTCGGGGCGGAACACCAGCCGGGTACCGCCCGTTCCGGCACCCTGTCCCCGTACGACGAGGAAGTTCGCGTCCACGTAGATCTGCCGGGAGATGTCGAGGCGCCCGGCGGGCAGCTCGATCAGCGACAGCCGGTGGTGACTCGCTGTCGGTGAACAGTCCGCCCGCACCCGGTCGACGGCCTCCTGCAGACCGGCGCTGTCGTCGACCCCGTCGTCGGCGACGACGCCGAACTCGGTGGCCAACCGGGCCGGCTCGAAACGACAGGGTGCCGCCCCGGTGACGGTGGTCGGCAGGTCCTGCCCGCCGAGGTAGCCGACCCGGGACCAGTCCGGCAGGCCCTCACCGGCGACGAACCGGTTGCCGACGCCCAGGTCCGGCGGGGTGGTCGAGGAGGTGGCGGCCACCGTGGTCACCGGAGCGTGGGACGCCGGTGCGGCGGCGTGGGCCGCAGGCGTGGCCCACGGCGGTGCGAGCATCACGACGACCAACGCCGCCGCGAGACAGGTGCGATCGATTCTCACGCATGAAGGATCAGTGATCCCGCACAGGTTGTGAAGCGTCGATGGCTATGGGTGATGTCACCGTCGGCCGGCCCGCCCCGTGACCGTCGGCCGACGGTCGTTAACATCCGTCGGCCACACTGTCGCCCGTGATCGAAGTCGGTACGCCGTGACCTGGGTGGAGGCGGTCACCAGTGTCGCCGCCGGGCTGCTCATCTCGGTGCTGACCACCCCTGTCGGGGTGTCCGGGGCGGTATTCCTCCTCCCGGTGCAGCTCAGTGTGCTGGCCGTACCGAATCCGGCGGTGACGCCGACGAACCTGTTGTTCAACATCGTGGCCGGTCCCGGCGCGCTGCTGCGCTACCGCCGTGGTGGGGCCCTGACCGGCCCGCTGACCCGTCTCCTGCTGGTCGGCACCCTCCCCGGGGTGGTGGTGGGCGCCGTCGTCCGGGTCTTCCTGGTCCCGGGACCGGACGCGTTCCGGCTGGTCGTGGCCGCGATCCTGCTCCCCCTGGGGTTGTGGCTCTGCCTCCGCGCCGCCGCCACCCGGCCCTGGCCGGCCGGCCCGGCCCCGTCCCGCCCCCGGCTGATCTCGCTGTCCGCCCTGGTCGGCGTGGTCGGCGGGGTCTACGGGATCGGCGGCGGCTCCATCCTCGGCCCGATCCTGGTCGGTCGGGGGATGCCGGTCGCGGTGGTCGCCCCGGCCGCGCTCGCCTCGACCTTCGTCACCTCCGTCGCCGGTGCTGCCACCTTCTCCGTCCTCTCCCTCACCGGCGGTGGCGACATCGCCCCACGATGGGACGTCGGCCTGCTCTGCGGGTTCGGCGGGCTGATCGGCGGCTACCTCGGGGCGTACCTGCAACCCCACCTGCCCGAACGGGCACTGCGGTTCGGTCTCGGCGCGCTCGCCGTCGCCCTGGCCACCGTCTACGCCGTCCAGGCCGGGGTGAACCTGGGCTGAGTGTCCCGGTGACGGTGATTCCCGGGGTGTCTTCAGGAAACTCACAACGAAGCAGGGCACAGTGACAGCGCCGGTGTCGGCTGTCTGGAGGAAACGATGGGTCCCGTGCTCGCTCTCGTGAGCCTGCTGTTGTTGCTGGTCCAACTGCTGCTGATCGCCCGCGCGGTGCTGGACTGGAGCGTCGTCCTGGCCGGGCCCAGCCAGCCCGGGTCGCTGCGGGCCAAGCTGCACGACGCCGCGCAGGCCGCGACCGAACCGATCCTCGCCCCGGTACGCCGGGTGCTGCCCCCGGTACGCCTCGGCGGGGTCGGCATCGACCTCGCCTTCATCGTCGTGTTCCTGACCATCGTCATCATCCGCGCGCTCCTGCCCTGAACCCCCGACCCCCACGGCGGATCGGATCGCCGTGGGGGTTCCCCGCAGTCGCAGACGCGCCGCCTGCGGGTCAGAAGCTGCTGACCAGCTTGACGAACGCCTCGTCGATCTTCGTCGGGTCGGTGGCGTCGAACGCCTTCCCCGACGAGGCCTTGGCGATCCGGTCGAGGGTCTCGAAGTCCGAGTCCCTGTCGAAGGCGATGCAGAACACCTTCACCGGGCGTTGCGGATCGAGCTGCACGTCGGCGAGGAGCCGGGCGAGGTCGTTGTCCTTGCCGTACTCGTTCTTGCCGTCGGTGAGGACCACCACCGCGTTGATGCGCTGCGGATCGTACCGTTCGACAAGGTGCCGGTGCGCGGCCCGGACCGTCGTGTAGAGGGCGGTCCCGCCCTCCACGTGCAGCCCGGAGATCCGGGTGGTGATCCGCTTCTGGTCAAAGTCACCGAGCTGGACCTCCTCCCGGTAGGGGCCCTTCGGACGTTCCCGCGTCTCGGACGAGAACGACCACAGCCCGACCCGGTCCTCGCTGTTGAGCAACGCCAGGCCCTTGCCGGCGGCAGCCGAGGCCACCTGGAACCGGGTCCGGTCCCCGACCGAGGCCTCCATCGACCCGGACGTGTCCAACGCGATCAGGACGTTCGCCTTCTTGCGCAGGGTGCTCCACCCGTGCAGCATCTCCTCGACCACCGTCGGGTCCGGCGGGGCGAAGTAGGTGAGCCCGCCCTCCGGCTCGGCGCCCACCCCGGCCAGGAGCTCCGCCGACGCCCGCCGTTCGTGGTCCCGGAAGCCCAGGTCGGCGAAGTCGGCCTGCTGGGCGTCCTCGGTCAGGAAGGCCAGCAGGTCCTCGGCGGCGGCGCGCTGACTGTCGTCGGCGGTGGGCAGCACCACGAACGGGTGGTCCAGGTTGAAGGTGCCCTCCTTCGGGTGTACGGCGACCAGCGGGACGGTGGGCCGACGACCCTGCGCCTGCCCCTCCTCGCGGGGACTCAACCCACCCTCGTTGTAGAGGTGGACCAGCTCCTCCTGCAGGACCATCGCGCTCATGTCGTCAGGGCCGCCCGGACCGCCGCGCAGGTCTGCCTCGGCCAGGTCCCGCAGCAGCTCAACCGAGTCGTCGCTGTAGTGCGACACGTTCGCCTCGATCCGCCTGACGAACTGCGTCACCGCCGGGTCGGCCAGGTCGGCGCGGGTGAGGTCGCTGGAACGGCTGACCGCCGCGTAGTACGTGGCGATGGTGGCGGCCAGCCCCGAGGTGGACAGGTTCGGGTTGTCCTTACCGAAGGTGAACCGCCCCCACTCCGGCCTGCCGAACTGCGCCCACCCCTGCCGCCCGGACAGGCCGAGGATCTGACCCCACCCGAGGGGTCCCTGCTCGCGTACGAGGTCGCCCTTGGGTTTGGGCATGGCGATGACCAGCGGACTGTTGGCGATCGACGGGTAGGTGTCGGGGGTCTGCTCCGCCCGCCCGGCGGCCCGGTCGAGCAGCCGGAGCTGACCGGTCCACAGGCTCGATGTCGGCAACCAGACCTGCGGCTGCGGCAACCCGGTGTCGCGCCAGCCGGTGGCCAACGCCTCGGTCGCCTTACCCGAGTTCAACGGGGTGACGCGCACCCGGGCGCACTCGCCGTCGGTGATCGTCCGACCGCTGTCGTTGTACCGCTCGGCGAGCTCGGCCAGCAGTTCCGCCTTCTCCGTGGAGGAGTTGACCTCCAGGTGGACGGCGCAGTCGGCCCGGGGCCCTCCGGTGCCCGCGTCGCGCTCCCGGACGACCAGGAAGGCCCCGGCGATGACCACCAGACCGGCCGTGACGGCGGCGGTGTAGGGCAACCACTGTGGTTGCCGCCTCGGGGCTGCGGCCATGGAGCCACTCTCCTCGCTGCTCGGGTGGTCGTCACCGTAACCGGTCCGTGCCACCTGTCGACGCCGGTCCGCGCCCCTACGGCGGGTCGGCCCGTGCCACCTGTCGACGCCGGTCCGCGTCCCTACGGCGGGTCGGCCCGCCCGC
>NZ_JBEPEQ010000147.1:0-11410 GCF_040300925.1 Micromonospora sp. NPDC000207 | reverse complement strand
CCCTCACGATGTGACTCGTGTTCAGACGTGTTCTCATCCGTTCACCCGGTGGGACCGGGTGGCGGCGGACCGGCATTGCCAGGCGGGGGCCCGGTGGGACCGGGTGGCGGCGGACCGGCATTGCCAGGCGGGGGCCCGGTGGGACCGGGTGGCGGCGGCGGACCGGCGCTGCCCGGCGGCGGACCGGCAGCACCGGGTGGCGGGGGACCGGGGTACCCGGTGGGGCCGGGCTCGGACGGGGTGCCCGCCTGCGGCGGCGCGACAGGGGATCCGGTGTCCGGCTCCGGCCCGGCCGACGCCGACCCGGGACGCAACGACGGCGCAGCTTCCTCGGTCATACTCCCGATCCTGCTCCGCGACGGCGCGAAGCACCTCCGGGACCGGACCCTGAGCCCACCCTGAGAAGAGGACCGGACAATGTCCGGGGCGTCCCCGTGGTCGACCCGGCTGACGACGTGTGACGATCGACAGGTCGGCCCCGTTCCCGACCGGCACCCGCCCGTCCCGCCCTGACCAGGGAGTTCCGATCAACGTCGTCAGCCAGCCACCCCGCCTCTACCGGGCACCGGAGCGCCGGTTGGCCGCCGGTGTGGCGGCCGGCATCGCCGATCATCTCGGTCTCCCGGTGGTCCGGGTACGGATCGCGTTCATGATCCTGCTCGGGCTCAACGGGTTCGGTCTCCTGCTGTACGCGGCGTTCTGGGCGGTGGTCCCGGTGCGGCCGGGCGACACCGCCGTACCGCCCCGGCGGGGGTTCGGTCAGTTGCTGCCGTTCGTGGTGATCGGCCTCGGTGTCCTGCTCCTGCAGATGATGGTCTTCAACTCGGTCGGGGCGGCCGGCACCGCCGGTTGGCTGGTGGCGATCATCGCCGTCGGGGCCGGGGTGATCTGGCACCAGTCCGCACCGGAGCGCCGGTGGGAGTGGGGCGAGGCGATACCGGTGCCGTGGCTCAACGCCGTGGTGGAGGAGAGCGACCGTCGGGCGTTCGTGCTCCGGTTCATCGGCGGAGGGCTGCTGGTAGCGGTCGGGATCATCGGGGTGGCGGCTGTCTACTCGCCCGCCCAGAACTTCGAGGCGGTGCTCAACGGGGTCATCTTCGCCCTGGTCGGGCTCGCCGGGGTCGGGGTGGTCGCCGCCCCGATGCTGTGGCGGACGTTCAACCAGCTCCGCTCCGAGCGGGAAGGGCGGATCCGGGAGCAGGAGCGGGCCGAACTCGCGGCGATGATTCACGACCAGGTGCTGCACACCCTGGCGCTGATCCAACGCAACGCGGCCGACACGACCACCGTCCAGCGGCTGGCCCGGGGGCAGGAGCGCTCCCTGCGCAGTTGGCTGTACAAGCCCACCGCCTCTCCCCACGAGCGGTTCGCCGCCGCCCTGGAGGAGGCCGCCGCCGAGGTCGAGGACACCTTCGCGATCACGGTGGAGGTGGTGGTGGTCGGGGACCGGGAGACCGACGAACGGGTCTCCGCGCTGGTGGCGGCGGCCCGGGAGGCGATGGTCAACGCGGCCCGCCACGCCGGCGTACGGACCGTCTCCCTGTACGCCGAGGTGGAACCCGAGCAGGCCAGCGCCTTCGTCCGGGACCGGGGTGCCGGGTTCGACCTGGATACCGTGGAGAATCACCGGCACGGGGTCCGGGGCTCGATCGTCGGGCGGATGAAGCGTCACGGCGGTCGGGCGGAGATCCGTACCGCTCCGGGAGAAGGAACCGAGGTCCGGCTGATCATGCCGATCGCCAAGGACTCGTCGACGGTGGAGAGGGACAGTTGACCATGGACCAGCAGCCGATGGAACCGGTCGAGCCGGCGAACGCCCGGGGTGGGCGACTGCGCGTGTTCCTGGTCGACGACCACGCGATGTTCCGGGCCGGGGTCCGGGCCGAACTGGGCGCCCACGTGGAGGTGGTCGGCGAGGCGAGCACCGTCGCCGAGGCGGTCGGCCGGATCCCGGTGACGGCACCGGACGTGGTCCTGCTCGACGTCCACATGCCCGACGGCGGGGGGCGGGCGGTGTTGGAGACGTTGCGGCGTACCCACCCGCAGGTGCGGTTCCTCGCGCTGAGCGTGTCGGACGCGGCGGAGGACGTCATCGGGCTGATCCGGGCCGGTGCCCGGGGGTACGTCACGAAGACCATCGCACCCGACGAGTTGGCGGCGGCGATCCGCCGGGTGGCCGACGGCGACGCGGTGTTCAGCCCCCGGTTGGCCGGATTCGTACTCGACGCATTCGCGTCCCGGTCGGATACCCCCGTCACCGATCCGGAACTGGATCAGCTCACCAACCGTGAGCGTGAGGTGCTCCGGTTGTTGGCGCGCGGGTACGCGTACAAGGAAATCGCCAAGGAACTCTTCATCTCCATCAAGACCGTGGAGACGCACGTCTCCAACGTGCTGCGGAAACTTCAGATGTCGAATCGCTACGAGCTGTCACGGTGGGCCGCCGACCGTCGACTGGTCTGACATTTTCCCGGCACCAATCAGGGCAAAGGTCGAATTCCTCTCCCAGCGGGGCTGACAACCGTACGATCCTCGGCTGATAATGCCCCGTCACGTTTCTCGGACACGGGTGTTCCCATCCCCGCGAGAACGCCTGACTTCCGGTCACCCGCCCGACGGGTCACCCCTGGGGAAGAGGTACGCGATCTGATGTTCGGACAACGAGGACGGCGCTGGGTCCGGCTCGCGGTGGCGGGCGTGGTCGGCAGCGCGCTCGCGCTCGGGGTGGCCGGTCCCGCCGCCGCCGAGGGGCCGGTCACCGGCCGGGCGACGGAGAAGCCGGGGACGGAGGTCGTGCTCCAGCTCAACAGCCGACCGGAGCGCACCTCCGCGTTGGAGCTGGAGATCGAGGGCAGGAAGGTGCCGGTCTTCTGCATCGACTTCCACACCCCGGTCGCGCTGAACGGGGACTACCAGGAGGGCACCTGGGACGAGTCCCAGGTGAAGAACCTCGCCAAGGTGCAGTGGGTGCTCACCCACGGGTATCCGAACGTCGACGGCGACGCGCTGCTCGCGGCGGCCGGTGCCGAGGTCCCGGAGACCGGTTTCCGTAAGGAGACCGTGTTGTACTTCGGCACCCAGACCGCGATCTGGCACTTCAGTGACAACGTCCGGCTTGCCGACCGGGCCAACCGTCCGAATCTCACCAGGCCCGTCGAGTACCGGGCGATCAAGAAGCTGTACGACTACCTGATCGCCAACGCCACCGACGCGCCGGAGCCGAAGGCCGAGCTGAGCGTCGACCCCCGGGTCGCCGAGGTGACCGTCGGCGAGAAGGCGGGCCCGTTCACGGTGCGGGGCCCCGCCGGTGAGATCGCGCTGCGGGTGGAGTACGGCAGCGCTGTCGACGCCGAGGGACAGCCGGTCACGACGACCACCAACGAGGGGCGGTTCTGGCTGAACCGGGACGGCATCGGAAAGGTGACGGTGACCCTCACCGCCGAGGACTCGGTCTCCTTCGGCCGGGTGTTCCTCTTCGCCGGTGGAAAGAACCGTTACCAGAAGCTGATCCTCGGCGGCAGCACCGGTTCGCAGGTGACCGCCGAGGCCGGCGCGATCTTCACCCCCGCCCCCGATCCGACGCCGTCCTCGCCGACCCCGAGCGAGTCTCCGCAGTCCCCGTCGCCGTCCCCCTCCGCGTCGCCGTCGGAGTCGACGACGACCCCGCCGGTGGAGAGCCCGGAGCCCTCCTCCTCCACCCCGCAGGAGAGCCCGGCCCCGTCGACCTCCCCGGTCAGCGGCGGCGGGAACCTCCCGCTCACCGGTTCGCCGATCGCGGCGGCCGCCAGCGTCGGAGTCCTGCTGCTCGCAGTTGGTGCGATCACCGTGCTGGTGATCCGCCGCCGGAAGCTCCGCTTCACCGCCTGACGGGTGAGGTGGCCCGGCCACCCCCTGCATCCGGCCCCGGCCCCGGCACCGCACCGCGCGGTGCCGGGGCCGGACCCTTTCCACGACCCTGGCGGGGCCGGGGCCGGACTCTTTCCACGGCCCTGGCGGGGCCTGGTGGCGTCGGCGACCGGCCCCGCCCGCCGTCCACCGGGCGGCCTCCCCCGCCGACCGGTACGTCCCACGCATCGGTGGTGGTCCCTGACCTGGTGACGGGGCCCACGTTGTTGGCAGGATGTCCGGTGACCCGGGACCACCGTTCGGTGCGCGGACGGTCACCGCCCGGCGCGGGTGCGATGGCTTGTCGGCGCGACAAACATCGTCCGTACGGTTGAACTTCGAGTCGGTCGACCCCGATTACCGTTGGCGACGCCTGTGGAGCCGGTGTGACCCGGAGGGGGTGGAAGGTGCCCGCCGAAGGCCCGTTCTGACCGAGTTTTGCCAGCTCAGGATGCTGGATCTGGGGTATTTCATGATCTTTTTTCAAGTATCGACGACGTGGCGGCCAACTAACGTCTTGATAACGGCGCCTTCACGGAACCCGTCGGTAGGTGTCACAGTTGCAGCACCTCGCCCCCTTGCGTGAGGCGCCCTGCCTGACCTGCCGGCCGCGGACGCTGCTGATCGAAGCGCTTCGTGGCCTGCTGTTCTGTGCGGCGTCCCGTGCGACGGGGTCGGTGGCCCGGCGGATCGGTGCATCAGGGGGTGCCCCGATTTCCAGCGGTGATCCGGCGCTCGGTGTGGTAATGGGCCCGCCGGACGCCAATCACCCCCACACGTGCGTGAAACCCACGCGGAACCAGGTGAGAAAGAGGAGGCCCCTCGTAATGAGAGTCTCGAAGCGGGCGAGCAGCGTCGTCGCGGTGGGCGCGGCGTTCGCGCTCGTCGCGTCCGGCTGCTCGAGCGACAGCGACAGCGGCGAAGGCGGTAACAGCGCCGACGGCGCGATCACCATCCACGGCGTCCAGCCGGAGAACCCGCTGGTTCCGGCGAACACCACCGAGACCGGTGGCGGCAAGGTCATCGACTGGATGTGGACCGGCCTGGTCGAGTACCCCAACGACGGCAGCGCCCCCCGGAACGCCGTGGCGGAGTCGATCGAGACCACCGACTCCAAGGTCTTCACCGTCAAGATCAAGCAGGACACCAAGTTCCACGACGGGACCGTCGTGAAGGCGAAGAACTTCGTCGACGCCTGGAACTGGGCCGCGTACTCGCCGAACGGCGCGCAGAACAGCAGCTTCTTCGCCGACATCCAGGGCTTCACCGACGTGAACAAGCCCGACCCGGACGAGGACGGCCCGCAGGAGGCCCCCGAGCCGACCACTGACAAGATGTCCGGCCTGAAGGTCGTCGACGACTGGACCTTCGAGGTCACCCTCAACGCGCCGACCGCCGTCTGGCCGACCAAGCTCGGCTACAGCGCCTACAGCCCGCTGCCGGACGCGTTCTTCACCCAGAAGCCCGAGGAGTTCGGACGCAGCCCGATCGGTAACGGTCCGGTCAAGTTCGTCTCCTGGGAGGACGACGTCCTCATCAAGCTGACGCGCTTCGACGACTACAACCTGCGCGACAAGATGAAGATCAAGGACGTCGACGTCAAGCTGTACCAGGACGAGTCGGCCGCCTACGCCGACCTGGTCTCGGGCAACCTCGACTGGGTCGAGCAGGTCCCGGTCTCCGCGCTGGCGGGCGACAGCTGGAAGAACGACCTCGGCGAGCGGGCGATCAGCACCACCACCCCGATCACCGGCATCATCGCCTTCCCGCTCTACGACGAGCGCTTCCAGGACGTCAAGCTCCGCAAGGCGGTCTCGCTCTCGATCAACCGGCAGGAGGTCGTCGACAAGATCTTCTTCGGTACCCGGAAGCCGGCCACCAGCTGGGCCAACCCGCTCGCCCCGGGCACCGTGGACGGCAACTGCACCGTCTGCACGTACAACCCGGACGAGGCCAAGAAGCTGTTCGCCGAGGCCGGTGGCTTCGAGGGCGAGATGGTCTTCTACTACAACGCCGACTCCAGCCACAAGGAGTGGATGGAGGCCGTCGCCCAGCAGGTGAAGACCACCCTGGGGATCGAGGCCCGCGCCGAGGGCATGCCGACCTTCGCGGTCTTCCGTCAGGCGATCAACGCCGGCAAGATGACGGGTCCGTACCGCGCCGCGTGGCAGCAGGACTACCCGGACGTGGAGAACTGGATCAACCCGCTGTACGTGACCGGTGGTTCGTCCAACGACGGTGGCTACACCAACCCGCAGGTGGACGCGCTGGCCAAGGATGCGGGTGGCCAGGCTGACCTGAACGCCTCGCACGCCAAGTTCGCCGAGGCCGTGAAGCTGATCGACCAGGACGTCCCGAGCCTGCCGATCTACTACTACGCCAACCAGGCCGGACACTCCGAGAAGATCAAGAAGCTCGAGGTGACGGCGGTCGGCGAGCTCGACATCACCAGCGTCGAGCTCTGATCCGAGGCGGTAAAAGCCCCGGGCCGGGCTCACACACCCGTGAGTCCGGCCCGGGGCCGTTCCGCGCGGAGCACCACCGCGGCACCGCGCGTAGTCACCACCGTGTCGGGCATACCCGACACCCCCCTGTCTGGGAGGACCACCCATGGGCCGTTACCTGTTGAGGCGGTTGCTTCAACTAGTGCCCGTCTTCATCGGGACGACGTTCCTGATCTACTGGCTCGTCTGGGCGGTGCCCGGTGACCCGTTCGCCGGCAAGTGTGGCGAGCGGCGCTGTCCGGAGCAGTACGTCGCCTTCATGACCGAGAAGTACCAGCTCGACCAGCCGCTGCTGGTGCAGTACGCGAACTACATGCGCAACCTGCTCCAGGGCGACTTCGGAGAGACGTTCGGCGGCAGGTCGGTCAACGACATCATCGTCGCGGCGTACCCGAACACGCTGAAGCTGGCGCTCGTCGCCCTGGCCATCGAGGCGATCATCGGCCTCACCGCCGGCGTGCTGACCGGTCTGCGGCGCAACGGCTTCCTGGACAACCTGGTCCTGGTCTCCACGATGTTCCTGATCGCTCTGCCGATCTTCGTCATCGGTTTCGTCCTGCAGTGGCTGCTCGGCGTGCAGTGGGGCATCGTCCGACCGACGGTCTCCAGCAGCATGCCACTGAGCGAACTACTCCTACCCGGGTTCGTGCTCGGTAGCGCCTCCATGGCGTACATCGCCCGGCTGGCCCGGACCAGCATCGCGGAGAACCGCCGGGCCGACTACGTCCGGACCGCCATCGCCAAGGGGCTGCCGATGCGCCGGGTGGTCGGCGTGCACCTGCTGCGCAACTCCCTCATCCCGGTGGTCACCCTGCTCGGCACCGACCTCGGCGCCCTGATGGGAGGCGCGATCGTCACCGAGGGCATCTTCGGGATCAACGGCATCGGCCAGGTCGTCTACCGGTCGATCACCACAAAGGAGAGCGCTACCGTGGTCTCCATCGTGGTGGTCCTGGTGCTCATCTACCTGTTGATGAACCTGTTGGTCGACCTGCTCTACGCCGCCCTGGACCCGAGGATCCGCTATGAGTGAGCGCAACCACGTGGCACCCGGTACCGCAGCGCGCCGCACCGCCCCGACCGGGGTCGACGGCGGCGAGGTGGCGGGTCCGACCGAGCGCAGTGAGCACACCGGTGTCGTCGGCGTCCGCGCCGACCTGGTCAGCGTGGTGACGGCATGAGCGACCCGACCCCCGCATCGATCGTCTCCACACCTCCGTCGCACCAGCCGACGGAGGCCGGATCCGGCGCGCCCACGAACGCCGGGCTGCCGGAGAACGCCCGCAAGGAGAAGCCGCGCGGCCTGCTCGGGGACGCCTGGCTCGACCTGCGCCGCAAGCCGCTGTTCTGGATCTCCGCCGCCCTGATCCTGGTCTTCCTGCTGATGGCGGCGTTCCCCTGGTTGTTCACCTCGAAGGACGCGGTGAACGGGGCGTTGAGCAACAGCCAGGTGAAGCCCTCCGCCGACGCCTGGTTCGGCTACGACGTGCAGGGACGGGACGTCTACGCCCGGGTGATCTACGGTGCCCGTGCCTCGATCATCGTGGCGCTGACCGCCGTGGCAGGCACCCTGCTCTTCGGCGGGATGATGGGGGTCATCGCCGGTTACGTCGGCGGGTGGGTGGACGCCCTGCTCTCCCGGATCGCCGACGTCTTCTTCGGGCTGCCGTTCGTGCTCGGTGCGATCGTCATCCTGACCACCTTCAACGGTGTCGGGTCCAACAACAACGAGTGGCAGATCATGGGGTTGGTGACCCTCTCCCTCATGGTCCTGAGCTGGCCGGTCTCCATGCGGCTGATGCGCTCCTCGGTGTTGGCCACCAAGGAGGCCGACTACATCGTGGCGGCGCGGGCGCTCGGGGCGAGCACCTCCCGGATCATCTTCAAGCACCTGCTGCCGAACTGTCTGGCGCCGTTGCTTGTCTACGGGACGATCCTGGTCGGTTCCTTCATCGGCGCCGAGGCGACCCTGTCCTTCCTCGGTGTCGGTCTGCGGAGCCCGGTCGTCTCCTGGGGAATCATGATCAGTGAGGCGCAGAACTACATCCGCGTCTCGCCGTACCTGCTCTTCTTCCCCGCCGGGTTCCTCGTCATGGCCGTCCTGAGCTTCGTGATGCTCGGCGAGGCGGTCCGCGAGGCCCTCGATCCGAAACTCCGCTAGGGGAGATCCAGTGTCCGACATTCTCGTGTCCGAGCAGTCCACGCCGGGGGCCGGCGACCGCCCGTCGGGGCGTCTCCTGGAGGTCGAGGACCTTCGGGTGGAGTTCCGTACCCGGGACGGGATCGCCAAGGTCATCAACGGGGTGACCTACCACGTCGACGCGGGGGAGACCCTCGCCGTGCTCGGCGAGTCCGGCTCCGGCAAGAGCGTCACCGCGCAGACCGTCATGGGCATCCTCGACACGCCCCCCGGGTTCGTCACCGGCGGCGAGGTCCGCTTCCACGGCAAGGACATGCTCGCGATGTCCTTCGAGGAGCGCCGCAAGCTCCGCGGCGAGGGCATCGCGATGATCTTCCAGGACGCGCTCTCCGCGCTGAACCCGGTCTTCACCGTCGGGTTCCAGATCGCCGAGCAGTTCCGGTTCCGGCGGGGGATGAGCCGCCGCGACGCCAAGAAGCGCGCCATCGAGATGCTCGACCAGGTCAAGATCCCCAACGCCAAGAGTCGGTTCAACCAGTACCCACACCAGTTCTCCGGCGGCATGCGCCAGCGGGCCATGATCGCGATGTCGCTGGCGCTGGACCCTGAGGTGCTGATCGCCGACGAGCCGACCACCGCGTTGGACGTGACGGTGCAGGCCCAGATCATGGACCTGCTCGCCGAACTCCAGCGGGAACGGCAGATGGGGATGATCCTGATCACCCACGACCTCGGGGTGGTCGCCGACGTGGCGGACCGGATCGCGGTCATGTACGCCGGCCGGATCGTCGAGGAAGCCGACGTGTACGACCTGTACGCCAAGCCGGCGCACCCGTACACCCTGGGGTTGCTCGACTCGATCCCCCGGATGGACGAGAAGGGGCAGGAACTCCGGACGATCAAGGGCCTGCCGCCGAACCTGATGGCGATCCCGCCGGGCTGTCCGTTCAATCCGCGCTGCCCGATGGCCCAGCCGGTCTGCCGGGAGGAACTCCCGCCGTTGCTGCAGATCGCCCCGGGCCGGGCCAGCGCATGCCACTTCGCCGAGGAGTTGGTGAACCGTGACTGAGAACATTCTCGAAATCCGGGATCTGGTCAAGCACTATCCGGTGACCCGGGGGGTGGTCTTCAAGAAGACCATCGGTCAGGTCAAGGCCGTAGACGGTGTCTCGTTCGAGCTCAAGGCCGGGGAGACCCTGGGCCTGGTCGGCGAGTCGGGCTGCGGCAAGTCCACGCTGGCCCGGGTCCTGATGAACCTGGAGCGGCCCACCTCCGGCAGCGTCCTCTACAAGGGCCAGGACATCTCCAAGCTCTCCGGACCGGCGCTGCGTCGCCTGCGCCGCCAGATCCAACTGGTGATGCAGGACCCGTACACCTCGCTGAACCCCCGGATGACCGTCGGTGACCTGATCGGGGAGCCGTTCGAGATCCACTCCGACGTGGCACCCAAGGGCAGCCGGCGGGACAAGGTACGGGAACTGCTGGACCTGGTCGGCCTGAACCCGGAGCACATCAACAGGTACCCGCACCAGTTCTCCGGCGGTCAGCGGCAGCGCATCGGCATCGCCCGGGCTCTGGCCCTGCGGCCCGAGGTCATCGTCTGCGACGAGCCGGTCTCCGCCCTGGACGTGTCGATCCAGGCCCAGGTGATGAACCTGCTGGAGAAGCTGCAGGGCGAGCTCGGCCTGTCGTACGTCTTCATCGCCCACGACCTGTCCGTGGTGCGTCACCTCTCCGACCGGGTGGCGGTGATGTACCTCGGCAAGATCGTGGAGATCGGGACCGAGGACGAGATCTACGAGCGGCCGACCCACCCGTACACCCAGGCGCTGCTCTCCGCGGTGCCGGTGCCCGACCCGACCTTGCGGTCGAGCAAGGCGATCATCCGGCTGACCGGGGACGTCCCCTCGCCGATCAGCCCGCCCTCGGGCTGCCGGTTCCGGACCCGGTGCTGGAAGGCGCAGGACGTCTGCGCCGAGCAGGTTCCCCTACTACAGGTGCGGGACGGGTCGGATCACCCGAGCGCCTGCCACTTCGCCGAGAAGCGCGAGATCGTCGCCACCCACGAGGCCTGAGCGGCGACCGAGCGAGGCCTGAGCGGCGACCGAGCGAGGCCTGAGCGGCGACCGAGCGAGGCCTGAGCGGCGACCGAGCCGCCGTCCGCTGTCACCCGTGACGCCGGACGGCGGCTCTTCTGCCGTGTCGGGTCGGGGCCGGGGTCAGAGCGGGCCCCGCCCGGCGCGCAGCAGCAGGAGGGCCACCTGAGCGCCGTCGGCACCGAGTTCACGCCGGAACCGCTCCAGGATCTCCCGCTCCCGGGACAGCACCAGCCGGGTTCCGCCGGAGGCCATCCGGGTGGCGCCGACCTGCTGGGAGAGCCCGGCCCGCTCCTGCCACAGCTCGATGAGGGCCTTGTCGATCTCGTCGATCCGTTCCCGGATCGCGGTGATCCGCGCGGCGGCCTCCGGCTCGTCGGTGCCGGTCGTGGGACGGTCCGGCGTCGGCTCGGCCCCCGCCGCGTCCCCGGCCTCCGGACCTGCCGCGCCACCGTTCTGCTCCATCACGTCTGTCATCATCGTCTTACCCCTTGGATGTCGGGACCGGGTGCCAGGATCCCGGAACGAAAAGCCCCGGGCTCCTGGGGAGCCCGGGGCTTTCGTAGGTCTGATCGATCAGGCGCGACCCACGGCTGCCGGACTCCCGGTGCCGTAGTAAAAGTAGTCACGCTGACGGAACACGCCGTCGAGTATGCAACCCGTCCGGCGTCCCGCGCAACCCGCCACCCACCTGGGTCTGCGTCCGTGCCGCCTCGCCGCCGGGCACCGGGCCGTCGCTGCGGAGGGCACCGTGCCGCCTCGCCGCCGGGCACCGTGCCGCCTCC
>NZ_JBEPEQ010000146.1:0-11635 GCF_040300925.1 Micromonospora sp. NPDC000207 | reverse complement strand
GTGGTGCTCGGCGCCGGGATGACCCCGGGCCTGTCGACGCTGCTGCCCCGGGCCCTCGCCGCGGACTTCGACAGGCTGCACCGGTTGACGGCCCACCTCGGCGGCCGGGACCGGTTCACCCCCGCCGCCGCCGGTGACTACCTGGCGGGCATGCGGGACCGTTCGAGCCGCTCCGCGGCGGCCTGGATCGACGGCCGGTCGGTGCCGGGTCGGCTCGCACCGCTGCGCGACGTGGAGATCCCCTACTTCCCGGGACGGGTCACCGCCCACCCGTTCCTCAGCGCCGAGGCGCAGTGGCTCGGCGAGACGCTCGGTGTCGACGAGGTGCACTGGTACCACGTCTTCGACGGTGACCGGGCGTTGTCGGTGCTCGGTCGGGTGGACGCCGACGCCCCGGACGCCGCCGAGCAGGTCGTCCGGGCGGCCGGGCTGGACCTGTTCGGTAGGCCCGCGTACCAGGTGATGGTCTTCCAACTCGACGGTGAGTCCGCCGGCCGGCCACGGACCCGGGTGCTGGTCCTGCGCGGTGCCGACAGCTACCGGTTGACTGCCTCGGCGGCGGTGCTCGCCGTCGAGGAGCTGCTCGCGGGCCGGATCCCCGACGGGGTCGGTCACGCCGGGCGGGTGCTGGACCCGCAGCGTGCCCTGGACCGGCTCGCCGCCGCCCCGGCGGTGCACCGACTGGACCTGGTCGAGGAGGCCGCAGTGGTGGAGGAGGGTGCGCTGTGACAGCCAACGTGGTCGTCTGCGGCACCGGATTCGGCCGGGTGTACCTCAGCGCCCTGGACCGACCGGACGGGCCGCTGCGGTTGGCCGGGATCCTCGCCCGGGGCAGCAGCCGCTCCCAGGCGTGCGCCGAGCGGGCCGGGGTGCCGCTCTTCACCGACGTGGACCGGCTCCCCGACGACGTGGACCTGGCGGTGGTGGCCGTGTACGCCGGGGTCAACGGCGGCGGGGGCAGCGAACTGGCCCGCCGGTTGACCAGCCGGGGCGTGCACGTGTTGCAGGAGGGGCCGCTGCACCACGACGAACTCGCCGAGTCGCTGCGGGTGGCCCGCCGCCACCGGGTCCTGCACCAGGTGAGCACCCACTACGGGCAGGTGGAGCCGGTACGCCGGTTCGTCCGGGCCGCGCGGGCGCTCGCCGGTCGGCAGCGACTGCTCTACGTGGACGCCACCTGCGGCCTCCAGGTCTTCTACCACCTGTTCGACATCCTCCGCCTGGCGTTGGGCGGGCTGCGCCCCTGGTCCTTCGACGAGGCAGTGCCGCGCGGTGGGCCGTTCTGCACCCTCACCGGCCGGGTCCGGGGTGTCCCGACCACGATCCGGGTGCAGAACCAGCTGCACGTGTCCGACCCGGACAACCACGCCCACCTGCTGCACCGGATCACCATCGGCGCGGAGGGCGGGAACCTGACGCTGCTCAACACCCACGGCCCGGTGGTGTGGAGTCCCCGCCCGCACTTCCCCGAGCAGGGGCGGACGGCCGCCCGGCTCGACGAGGCCCCCGGCGGGCACCTCGACGAGCCCAGCGCCGAGGCGTACGGCCCCGCCGTCGCCCCGAGCTACCGGGAGATCGTCGGACGGTTGTGGCCGGACGCGGCGTACCGCCATCTGGAGTCGCTGCACCGCGACAGCCGGGCCGGCACCGACCCCCTGGCGTCGGGGCAGGCGCAGCTGGCGGTCTGCCAGGCCTGGCGGGACGCCAGCGTACGGCTCGGCGAGCCCGAACTGCTCGACGTCGCGGCACCGCAGCCGCTGTCCCTACGGGACCTGGACCTGGACCTGGAGACCGCCGCCGACAGCGAGGAGACGTGACGATGACCGGTGCGATGGTCGTCGACGAGCGGGCGCAGCGGTGGCTGCGTCGGCTCAACAACCCCCAGCCGGCCCCGGACGGGTCGCCGATCCGGCTGGTGGCGCTGCCCCACGCCGGGGGGTCGGCCGGTTTTTTCCACCAGTGGGCCCGGCTGCTGCCGCGCGGGGTGGAGCTGTGGGCGGTGCAGTACCCCGGTCGGCAGGACCGGGCCGGTGAGCCGTGCGCGACCCGGATGTCCGAGCTGGTGGAGCCGGTGGTGGCCGCGCTGGCCCCGGTCGCCGGCCCCGACCTGGCGGTCTTCGGGCACAGCATGGGAGCGGCGGTGGCGGTGGAGGTGACCCGGGAGCTCGAACGGCGTACCGGTCGTCCGCTGGCCCGGCTGTTCGTCTCCGGCCGACCCGCCCCGCACCTGCAACCCCCCACCGACGTGCACGGCGGCGGGGACGAGGCCCTCCTGGCCGACCTGCGCCGGCTGGGCGGCACCGACGAGTCGGTCCTCGGCGACGGGACCCTGCGGGACCTGGTCCTCCCGGCGCTGCGGGCCGACTACCGGCTGATCGAGACGTACCAGCCCGACGGGAGCGTCGTGGTGGACACCCCGGTCACCGCGCTCTGCGGTGACAGCGACCCGGAGGTCACCCCGGAGCAGGCCGAGGCGTGGCGGGGTTACACGCGTGGGGAGTTCCGCGCCCGGGTGCTCCCGGGGGACCACTTCTACCTGGTGGAGAAACCCGTCGCGATGGTCCGGCAGGTTCTGGCGGACCTGCGACCGGGTACCCCGGTCACCATGTCGTGGCCGTCGACCCCCTGACCATCCGGTATGGAGCGAAGGCCGGGTAGCGGGCGAAAGCAGTGATCGATAGGCTGTATCCGGCAAAGTACTAAAAGGAGGGAAAAGCGGTGACGACGATCGACAGTACGCAGCTGACCAAGGAACTGTTCGCGCTGGAGGAGGAGGGTTGGCGGGCGATCTCCGCTGCCAACGGGGACTTCTACCGCAGGCTCGTCACCCCCGACACCCTCGTCGTCGAGCACGACGGGGTCTCCACCGGTGACGACCTGGTGGCCGAGATCGACGGCAACACCTCCCCCTTCGAGGGGTTCACCCTCGATCAGGAGCGGGTGGTCCCCCTCGGCCCCGACAGCGCTGTCATCACGTACCGGGCGAACGCGCAGGTCGCCGGGCGGGGCACCTTCCGCCTCTACATGTCCAGCGTCTGGGTCCGGCGCGACGGCGGGTGGAAGCTGATGTTCCACCAGCAGACCCCGGTGTCCACCCAGGAGAGCTGACGCCGTACGCCGACGGGGCCGGGCGCTCGCGCGTGGCAGGAGAGGAAGAACAAGTGACGCAGTGGGGGATCGAGGTCGAGCACCTGCGAAAGGAGTTCGACGGCACGGCAGCCGTGGCGGACGTCTCCTTCACCGTCGGTGCCGGCACCCTGCTCGGCCTGCTCGGGCCGAACGGATCGGGCAAGACCACCATCATCAACTGCCTGACCACCGTGCTGTCCCCCGACGGCGGCCGGGCCGTGGTGGACGGGTGTGACGTGGTGCGGGACCCCGCCCAGGTGCGGTCCCGCATCGCTGTCACCGGTCAGTTCGCCGCCCTCGACGAGGTCCTCACCGGACGGGACAACCTCGTCCTGTTCGGCCGGTTGCTCCGGCTCTCCAAGGGGCAGGCCCGGGAACGGGCGGCGGAACTTTTGGACCGGTTCGCGCTCGGCGACGCCGCCGACAAGCAGGTCAGGACGTACTCCGGAGGGATGCGGCGGCGACTCGACCTGGCCGCCAGCCTGGTGGTGCCGCGTCGCGTGGTCTTCCTCGACGAGCCGACCACCGGCCTCGACCCCCGCAGCCGGGAGGAGCTCTGGCAGACCATCAGGCAGTTGCGCGACGACGGTGCCACGATCCTGCTGACCAGCCAGTACCTCGAAGAGGTGGACCGGCTCGCCGACCGGGTCGTCGTCATCGACGCCGGACGGGTCATCGCCGAGGGCACCGGCGACGAACTCAAGGAACGCGTCGGCGGTCAGGTGTGCGAGGTGACGGTGCCGGGTGCCGGCCGTGAGGCGGCCCGGGACGCGCTCCGGGCCGCCTCACGGGAGGTCGGCGAGCACGGTGAGCTGTTGGTGGTGCCGGTGACCCATCCCTCGCAGCTGGTCGAGATCGTCCGGCTCCTCGACGACCGGGGCATCGAGATCGACAACGTGACACTGCGCAGGCCCAGCCTCGACGAGGTCTTCTTCACCCTGACCGGCGGCGCGGGGGCGACTCCCGACGACCGGGACGGGGCTTCCCGGCGGGGCCCGACGCCCCAGCGGGACCCGACCCCCGACGGGGTACGCGGTGCCGCCGCCGGTGCCGACGGGCGGCGGTCGTGACCACAGCGGCCGGCACCGAGTCGGGGCTGGGGAACCTGCTCGCCCAGGGCACCGTCCTGGCCGGGCGCAACCTGCGGCACCGGGCCACCGCCGAGATGGCGGTCATGTTCGTGGTCTTCCCGCTGATCTTCGTGTTCGGCTTCCTGCTGCTGTTCGGGCGGCTGTTCGACGCCCGTGGCCTGGACTACGCGCAGTTCCTGCCACCGGCGATCGTCGCCCAGTGGATGTTCACGGTCGCCAACACCTCCGGGGCCGCGTCGGCCGCCGACCGGGCCTGCGGGATGTACCGCAGGTGCCTGGTCATGCCGGTCAACCGCGGGGCGATCGCGCTCGGGCGGGTCGCCAGCGAAGCCGTCTGGGCCTTCGTCGCCGCCGTCGTGATCAGCGCGACCGGTCACCTCGCGGGCTTCCGGTTCCACGGCGGGATCGCCGCCACGGTCGGCTTCGTGGCGCTCGCCGTCGCGTTCGCCCTGGTGTTGACCGCCGCGACCACGGCGGTCGGGTTGTCCTCGGGGGACCCGGCCGCCGTCGCCGCCCTGCTCAACCTCCCCTACCTGGCCCTGATCATGTTGTCCACGGCGTTCGTCCCGGCCGACGCGTTCCCCGGGTGGCTCGAACCGGTGATCCGCAACTCCCCGGTCTCCGTCGTCATCGAGGCGTTGCGCTCGTTGGCCTCGGCGACACCGGCGTGGACCGAGGTCCGTGGTGCCCTCGTCTGGGTCGCGGTGCTGGGCGTCGTCTTCGGCGCCGTGGCGGCCCGAGCCCTGCGGAGGACGCGATGAGCGTGGTCGTCGAAGCGGCGCTGCTGGCCGGGCGCAACACGCGACGGTTCCTGCACAGCCCCCAACTGCTCGGCGACGCCGTCGCCTTCCCGCTGGTCCTCCTCCTGCTCATGCTGGTGATGTTCGGGGAGGTCGTCGCGGGGTCGACAGCGGAGCCCTACATCGCCCGGCTGGCCCCCGGAATCGTGCTGTTCAGCGTCGCGTACAGCTGCGCCGGGAGCGCGGTGGCCCACCACGTGGACCTGCGCGGCGGCCTGCAGGGCCGGCTGCGGACGATGCCCATCTCCCGGGTGTCGCCGCTGCTCGGACGCATCGGCGGGGACCTGGTCAAGTTCACCCTCGTCACTGTGGTCACCGTCGCCGTCGGACACCTGCTCGGGTTCCGGTTCCGGCAGGGCCCCCTGGCGGTGCTCGGGTTCCTCCTCGTCGCACTGCTGTTCGCGCTGATCTTCCTGTGGGCGGCGCTGCTCGTCGGGGCGACAGTGGGCAGCGTCGAGTCGGCGAACACCGCGATCACCATGCCGGTGACCCTGCTGCTGCTGGTGTCGACCTGCCTGGTCCCGCTGTCGGCGTTCCCCGACTGGGCTCAGCCGGTGATCCGGCTCAACCCGCTCTCCGGTGCCCACTCGGCGCTGCTCGGCCTCTCCTGGGGCGGGCCGGTCCTGGTGCCGGTGTTGCAGACCCTCGGCTGGGCGGTGGCCGCGACGGTCGTCGCAGGGCCGCTGGCCCTGCGACGGAGCCTGCGGTGACCAGCCCCCGGTCGGGCCGTCGTCACCGGCGGACCAGTTCGATCAGTTCGTAGCGCAGTTCGCCGTCGGGATACTCGCCCACCGCCCGGCGACGTGGCTCCAGCCGCCACCCGTGGGTGGCGGCGAGCCGGGTCAACAGCCCGGTGTCGCCGAGGTCGGTGAAGCCGAGCATCACCCGGCCGCCCGGGGTGAGGTGATCGGCGACGGTACGGAGGAAGGTGTCATGAGTGGTGTAGCCCGGATCGGCGAAGGCGCGGTCCAACATCGCGTCCGACGACTCCGGCAGCTCGACGTCGACGAAGTTGGAGTTCCAGAACACCAGGTCGTAGCGGTCACCGGCGTCGAGCGGCTCGAACACGTCGCCGCACCTGGCGGTGACCTGCCCCGCCACCGCGTGCCGGTCGGCGTTGCGCCGGGTGTTGTCCACCGCCGCCGGGCTGATGTCCAGCGCCGTGACCCGGGCGCAACCGCGCTGCGCCGCCAGCACCGAGATGTAGCCGGTACCGCACCCCACCTCGCAGAACGCCCCGTCGACGGGGTACGGCAGCCACTCGGCGTACAGCGCCGCGGAGGGGGTCAGGTTCGGCGCGTACACCCCCGGGAGCAGGTCCCACTCCTGCCCGAGCAGCCGGAAGGTCTGCGGTTCGACGATGTCGGTGTGCCGTCGACGCAGGCGTCGGACCAGGCCCAGGTCTGTCGATTCCACGGATTGCCCCTTCCTCGAAGAACACAGCGTATGCACAGGAGGCCCGGACGATGAAAGTCCAGAAGCGGAGCCTGCGTACCCCGGCGACCCGCAACGATACCGTCGGCACCGAGCCCGACGTCCTCGATCTCACCACAGTGGACGACGATCCGCTGCGCCGACTGCGGTCCTGGTACGACCAGTGGCGGGCCGGGGGGCCCGCGGCACCCGACGCGGCCGTCCTGGCGACCGTCGACCCGCAGGGGAGGCCCGCCGCCCGCCACGTCGACGTGGCCCGCCTCGACGACGGGGTCGTCTTCTTCACCGGCCTGCACAGCGCCAAGGCCGTCGACCTGGCCGCCAACCCGAACGCGGAGCTGTGCTTCGGCTGGCTGACCGCCGCTCGGCAGGTCCGCGTCGGCGGCACCGTCGAACGGCTCGACCCGCTCACCGAGGACGACCACTTCAGCCGGTTGCCGCGTCCCGTCCAGGTGCTGGCCTGGGCCAGCGACCAGCGGTCGACCCTGACCGACCGGGACGGTCTGCGAACCCGTATCACCGAGGTGGCCGACCGTTTCGCCGGACAGGAGGTGCCGCGCCCCGAGGCCTGGGGCGGCCTGCGGCTCGTCCCCGACCGCGTCGAGTTCTGGCAGGGACACCCGCACGACACGCCGGACCGGCTGCGCTACCTCCGCGACGGCGACTCCTGGACCGGGGAACGGATCTCGCCATGACAGTCCTGGCCGTCCCCGCCGCACCGGCACAGCAACCGCCGTGGCCGGACCCGGAGCACGCCGCCACCGTCCGGGGCCTCCTCGCCGACCGGCCGCCCCTGGTCACCTGGTCCGAGTGCGCGGACCTGCTCGCCGCCCTCGCCGCCGCCCACCGGGGGGAACGCCTCGTCGTGCAGGCCGGCGACTGCGCCGAGCGCTTCGCCGACGCCGAGGACGGGCCGGTCACCGCCCGGCTCGACCACCTCGACGCCCTCGCCGACCAGGTACGCGCCGCCACCGGGGCACCCTGTGTGACGGTCGGACGGCTCGCCGGGCAGTACGCCAAACCCCGCTCCGCACCGACCGAGACCCGGGCCGACGGGGTGGTCCTGCCCGCGTACCGGGGAGACCTGGTCAACTCCCCGGAGGCGACCCCCGAGGCCCGCCGACCCGACCCGGGGCGCATGGTCACCGCCTACGACTGCGCGGCGTTCGTCCTGGCCCACCTCCGGGCCCGCACTGCCGGTCGGCCGCCGCAGGAGACGCTCCACACCGCCCACGAGGCGCTCGTCGCCGACTACGAGCAGCCCCTGGTACGGGCCCACAAGTCCGGCCGGTACGCCTCGTCGGGGCACCTGGTGTGGATCGGTGACCGGACCCGCGACTGCGACGGGTGGCACGTCGACTGGGCGGCGGGGGTGGACAATCCGGTCGCCGTGAAGATCGGCCCGTCGACCACCACCTCCGACGCGGTCCGGCTGAGTCGGTTGCTCAACCCCGACGGCGTACCGGGGAGGTTGACGTTCGTGGCACGGCTCGGCGCCCGGTACGCGGGTCGGATGCTGCCCGACCTGGTGGCCGAGGTGGCCCGCCGTGGCGCACCGGTGCTCTGGCTCTGCGACCCGATGCACGGCAACACCGTCCGGATGCGCGGCGGGGCCAAGACCCGACCGCTGGAGGCGATCCACGACGAGGTGACCGGGTTCGTCAGGGCGCTGCGCCACCGGCGGCTGCCCCCGGGCGGACTGCACCTGGAGGTCGCCCCCGACGAGGTCACCGAGTGTCTGGCAGTTCCGCCCGACGCACCGGCCGTCCCCGACCGGGTGGCCCAGCCGCGTTACACCAGCGCCTGCGACCCCCGCCTGAGCCCCACCCAGGCGCGGGACCTGGTCACGCACTTCACCGGGTTGCTGTGAACCGGGTTGCCGTGAACCCGGTTGCGGTGAACCCCCGCGACGACCACCGGACCCGACCCGCTGGAGAGGAGAGCAGCAGGTGACCTTCGAGGGATTCCCCAAAGAGGCCTTCGCCTTCTACCGAGACCTGGACGAGGACAACTCCAAGGAGTTCTGGCACGCCCACAAGGACACGTACGACACGTGTGTGCGGGACCCGATGCAGGCCCTCGCCGAGCGGCTCGGCGACCGGTTCGGGCCGACGAAGGTGTGGCGACCCCAACGCGACGTGCGTTTCGCCAAGGACAAGTCGCCGTACAAGACGTACCAGGGGCTGACTGCCGGCTCCGCCGACAGCGTCGGCTACTACCTGCAACTCGACGGCCACGGCGTCCACCTCGGGGGCGGCTACCACGGGTTGACCTCCGCCCAGGTCGAGCGCTACCGGGAGGCGGTCGACGCGGACCGTTCCGGCAGGAGGCTGGTGGAGATCGTCGACGGCCTGCGTGACGACGGCTGGCAGATCGTCGGGGAGAGGCTCAAGACCCGCCCGCGCGGCTGCCCCGCCGACCACCCCCGGGTGGAGCTGCTGCGGTTCCGGTCGTTGGGTGCCGAGTCCTACGTGAAGGAGGGCGACCGCCTCCACCGGGCCTCGGCGGAGAAGGTGGTCCGGGACGGCTGGTCGCAGGTCCGACGCCTGGTCGACTGGCTGGACCGGCACGTGCAGACGGGAGGGAAGTAGGGATGCTGGAAGGCTGTGTTCCCTGGCCGGAGGAGTTCGCGCGACGCTACCGCGACCGGGGGTACTGGCGTCCGGTCCGCCTCGACGAACCGCTGCGGGAGTGGGCCGCCCGGGACCCGGACCGGGTCGCCCTGGTGGAGCCGGACCGGCGGATGACCTACGGGGAACTGGACCGGTGGGTCGACCGGCTCGCCGGGGGCCTGCGCGCGCTCGGGGTCACCGAGGGTGACCGAGTGGTCGTGCAGCTGCCCAACACGCTGGAGTTCGTCGCGGTGACCTTCGCGCTGTTGCGCCTCGGCGCACCGCCGGTCTTCGCGCTGCCCTCGCACCGCGACAGCGAGCTGCGCCACCTCTGGGAGGCCAGCGGGGCCGTGGCGCTGGTCATCCCGGACCGCTACCTCGGCTACGACCACCGGGAGCTGGCCCGGCGGCTGGACCTGCCGGGCCGGATCGTGGTCACCGGGGACGCCGAGGAGTTCCACCCCTTCGACGGCCTCGACGCCGATCCGGTGCCGACCGGCGTCGGTCCGGCCGACGTCGCCCTGTTCCTGCTCTCCGGCGGCACCACCGGCAGACCCAAGCTGATCCCGCGCACCCACGAGGACTACGACTACAACCTGCGGGTCAGCGCCGACAACGCCGGCCTGAGCGAGCGGGACGTGTACCTGGCGGTGCTGCCGGCCGGGCACAACTACGCGCTGGGATGCCCCGGCATCCTCGGCACCCTGCTGGTCGGCGGACGGGTGGTGCTGGCGCCCACGCCGGCTGTCGACGACGCGTTCAGCCTCGTCGAGCGGGAACGGGTCACAGTCACCGGGCTGGTGCCGCCGCTGGCCCTGCTCTGGACGGACATGGCCGAGCTGGCCGACACCGACCTGTCCAGCCTCCGACTGGTCCAGGTGGGCGGGGCGAAGTTCGGGGCGGCGGCGGCCCGGCGGTTCACCCCGGCCCTCGGCTGCGCGTTGCAGCAGTCCTTCGGCATGGCGGAGGGGCTGCTCAGCCAGTCCGCGCCGGACGACCCGCCGGAGCTCGTCGCGACCACCCAGGGCCGGCCGATCTCCCCGGACGACGAGGTCCGGGTGGTCGACGAGGCCGGTCACGACGTGCCGACCGGCGAGGCGGGGGAGCTGCTGGTCCGGGGTCCCTACACGTTCCGGGGCTACTACCGGGCCGAGGAGCACAACGCCCGGGTGTTCACGCCCGACGGGTTCTTCCGCACCGGAGACGTGGTACGCCTGCTCGACAGTGGTCACCTCGTCGTCGAGGGGCGGATCAAGGACCAGATCAACAGGGGCGGCGACAAGGTCCCGGCCGAGGAGCTGGAGGATCTCGTCTCGACCCACCCCGCCGTACACGACTGTGCGGTGGTCGGCATGCCCGACCCGGTGCTCGGCGAGCGCACCTGCGCGTTCGTCGTCGTCCACGGCGACCCGCCGCAGCTCGCCGACGTCGTCGGCCATCTCCGGGAGCGCGGCGTCGCCGCGTTCAAGCTGCCCGATCGACTGGAGGTGCTTCCGTCGTTCCCCCGTACCCCCGTCGGCAAGATCGACAAGGTGCGGCTACGGGAACTCGCCAGGGAGCGTACGACAGCCGAAGCGGCCCGGTGATCGTCGTCGGCGCCGGACCGACCGGCCTGACCGCCGCGCTCGCCCTGCGCCACCACGGGCTGCCGGTGACCCTGCTGGAGGCGGAGCCGCACGATCGGGCCCGCCCCGGAAGCCGGGCGCTGTTCGTGCACGGGCAGACCCTGCGTCGGCTGCACGCCGTCAGTCCCGTCCTGGCGGATCGGATCACCGGGCACGGCCTGCTCTGGCGTACCCGGCGGACCCTGCACGGCGGTCGGGAGGTCTACCGGCGCAGCTATCCGCCCCCACCGCCGGGGAGGCCGCCGCCGTTCGTCAGCCTCCGTCAGGTCGACACCGAGCGGTTCCTGCTCGACGCCTGCCTCGACGCCGGGGTCGACGTCCGGTGGGGGTCCCCGGTGACCGGGGTGCGGGCGGACCACGACGGCGTCACGGTCCACACCGCCGACCGGCAGTGGAGCGCCCCGTTCGTGGTCGCCGCGGACGGGGCCCGGTCCGCCGTCCGCCGGGCGCTCGGCGTCGCGCTGCGGGGTCCCCGACCCGAGGGCTTCCACGTCGTCGTCGATCTCGCCGACGACCCCGACGACCCCGTCCCACCGGTACGGACGCTGCACTACGAGCATCCGGCGATCGGGCGGCGGACCGTCCTGCAGGTGCCGTTCGCCGGCGGGTGTCAGATCGACCTCCAGTGCCGCGCCGACGACCGGCCGGAGGAGTTCGCCACCGTCGAGGCGGCCCGGGACTGGCTGCCGGCCGTGGTGCCCGCCCGGTACCGCGACCGGATCCTGTGGGTGGCCCGGTACCGGTTCCAGCAGGTGGTGGCCGACCGGATGGTCGACGCCACCGGCCGGGTGCTGCTGGCCGGGGAGGCCGCCCACCTGTTCCCGCCCTTCGGTGCGCGGGGGATGAACAGCGGCATCGCCGACGCGGTCGCCGCCGCCGCGAGCATCGCCGACGCCCGCCGCGGGGGGGGCGGCCCCGGGGCGGCGGGGGGGCTGGGCGCTCGG
>NZ_JBEPEQ010000145.1:0-11639 GCF_040300925.1 Micromonospora sp. NPDC000207 | reverse complement strand
CGGACCAGCGCCACGGCGGCGGCGGCCACGAGGACCGTCCCCACCCCGACGGCGGTCACCACCGCCCCTGTTCCGGCCTGGGTGGCGGCCACCGCCACCGTGGCTCCGCCGACAGACACGCTCGCGGTCAGCGCGAGAGCGGCGGCGATGACCCGGTCGGCGGCGAAGAGCGGTCGCCGGGCCAGCGCCCACCCGGCGACGCCGGCCCAGGCCAGGCCGAGGAGCATCACCGCGGCGAAGGCCAGTCGGGTACGCACCGGCAGCGGACCCGGTTCGGTGGCCCACAGCGCGCCCACCAGGACGGTCATGGCGAGGCCGCCGAGACCGGCGACGACGTGGCCGATCCGTCGGGTCAGGCTCACGTCCCGCAGGACGTCCTGCGGGGTGTATCCGGGACGATCGGTCATGACTGGTACCCCTTCTCGACGAGGTTCTCGCGCAGCATCCGGCGGGCGCGGTGCAGCCGGGACTTGGCAGTGCCCGGGGGAACCTGCAACACCTGGGCACAGTCGGCGAGCGGAAAGTCGAGCAGGTAGAACAGGACGAGGACGTCCCGTTCCCGGGGCGGCAGCCCCGCCAGCCCCTCGTCCACCTCCCGCCGGTCGAGGACCGTTGACACCTCGTCCGGTACGGCGTCGAACGTGGTCTCGTCGGCCTCGACCTCGGCCCGGCCGTACCGGTCGCGGAGGTGGTCGAGCACCGTACGCCGGGCGATGGTGAACAGCCAGGGCGCGAACCGTTCCGGCTCCCGGAGCCGGGGCAGCGCCTTCAACACCGCAGCCCAGGCCTCCTGGCTGACGTCGTCGGTCGCCCTCGGACGCCCGAGTAGTCGGTGCACGTACCGCCAGAGGGGCTCGTGCCACCGGTCGACCAACTCGCCCAGCGACCCTCGGTCACCGAGCTGTGCCCGTACGACGAGCAGCGCGTCACTGGTGTCCTGCCGCACATCGTCTCCCCTCGACTCGATCCGTCATGTTCGAACAGTCGTCGAGGAGGCGGCCGAGGTTCACGGGCCGACGGATCCCGTTCCGACCAGCGGATCCGTGGCGGCTAGCAGAACGATCCATGATCAGGGGGTTTTCCACAGGGCGGCCCGTCGTCCACAGGTCGAGGTCGGCGTGGTGGTGGCACCCGGGCACAGCGGCCAGTCTCGGCCCTGAGTCGACTCGCCCTGACCGCCCTTCCCGTGGAGAGATGATGAACGACACTCATGTAACGATCATCGGTAACGTCCTGACGGCACCGCAGTGGCGGCGTACGGCCCAGAGCGGGACCCTGGTCGCCAACTTCAAGGTCGCCTCGACCGCCCGCCGACTCGACAAGGACAGCGGACGCTGGGTCGACGGCAACAGCCTGCGTGTCCGGGTCAACTGCTGGCGCAAGCTGGCCGAGGGGGTGGCCGCCTCGGTGATGGTCGGCGACCCGGTGGTGGTGGCCGGGCGGCTCTACACCCGGGACTGGACCGACGAGGCAGGCAACCACCGCACGCTCTACGAGTTGGAGGCCGTGGCGGTCGGCCACGACCTGGCCCGGGGTCGGAGCCGGTTCGTCCGTAACCGGCCGACGATGACGACCAGCTCGGTGGCGGATGCCGAGACGGAGAACCGGGTGCACGGCGAACCGACCCGACCGGTGCCGGACGAGCAGGCCCCGACGACCCTCGACGACCGTCCGTACGACGAGGAGTTCGAGCTGCCCAGCCTGGCCGGGGTCGGCCGAGGCCCGTCGCCGCTGGACCTGCCGCCGCACCCCGACTTCGGGCGGTCCCGCGCCGCCCTCGACCCGGCGGAGGAGGACCTCTCCCCGGTCGGCTCCGACGATGACGACGAGGACCTCGACGACAGCGACCACCTCGCCGGGACCGAGCAGGCCGACGCGGATTCGATCATCGCCACGATCACCGACGCGGAACCCGTCGCCGGGCTGTCGGGCGCGGACCCGACGCCTTCGGAGCCGTCGCACCTCGGGCTGTCGGACCTCCGGCTGTCGGGCGTCGAGCAGTCGGCCGGTGAGCAGCAGGAGACGCCCGCCGCCGAGGGCAGCCGACGCAGGCGGGCCCGGGCGACGGCACGAGCCTGACCGGGCGGCGGCGCGCGCTGACGATCCGGCGGCGGCGTGCGCTGACCGGGCGGTGACCGGGCGGTGACCGTCGTCGCCTCCGGGGTGTGGTGACGGATGACGAGCCTGCCGGGTGTTGGTGTCACCCGGTTAGGCTGCGGGCCGGAGGGGGTGCGGGGTGCGGCAGCAGTTGGCGGTGGCGACGACGGTGGGCCTGGCGGCCGGGTACGCCCTGGACGCCCTGGTCGGTGATCCGCGACGGTGGCACCCGGTGGCCGGGTTCGGCCTGGCCGCCGACGCCCTCGAACGGCGCACCTACCGACCGGATGCGACGGCCGGTGCGGTGTTCACCGGTCTGGCGGTGGCGGGCCCGGTCCTGCTCGGGACGGCGGCCACCGTGCTCACCCGGAATCGGCCGGTGGCTCGGGCGGTGCTGGTCACCGCCGGGACCTGGACAGTGCTCGGCGGCCGCACCCTGCGTCGGGAGTCGGTGGTGATGGGCAAGGCCCTGCGTCGGGGTGACCTGCCCGCCGCCCGCAACCGGTTGGGGCACCTCTGCGGTCGGGATCCCGCCCTGCTCGACGAGGCCGAACTGGCGAGGGCCACCGTCGAGTCGGTCGCCGAGAACACCTCCGACGCCGTCGTCGCCCCGCTGTTCTGGGGAGCGGTCGCCGGACTGCCAGGTCTGCTCGGCTATCGGGCGGCGAACACCCTCGACGCGATGGTCGGGCACCGGTCGCCGCGCTACGCCCGGTTCGGCACCCCGGCGGCCCGCCTCGACGACCTGCTCAACCTGGCGCCTGCTCGGCTGACCGGGCTGCTGACCGTGGTGGTCGCCCCGGTGGCCCACGGCGACCGGGGTCGGGCCTGGCGGGTGTGGCGGCGGGACCGCAACGACCATCCCAGCCCCAACGCCGGTCAGTGCGAGGCGGCGATGGCCGGGGCGCTCGGCGTCCGGCTGGGGGGCCGGAACGTGTACTCCGGCCGGACCGAGGCCCGCCCGTTCCTCGGTGACGGGCCCCGACCCGAGGCGCGGCACCTGAAGCGGGCCGCCCGGATCTCCGGTGCGGTCGGCCTCGCCGCTCTCGGGGCGGCAGCCCTCTACCCGGTCACCGTCGGCCGGGCGGTCACCGTTCTCGGCCGGTACGCCTGGAACCGGTCCGCCCCCCGCCGGACCACCTGGTCCGACAGCCTGCGGCGTGGGCCGGGTCGACGCGGGTGAGCGGCGGGCTGCTCGTCGCCGGCACCACCTCCGACGCGGGCAAGAGCGTGGTGACTGCCGGGATCTGCCGGTGGCTGCACCGGCGCGGGGTGAAGGTGGCCCCGTTCAAGGCACAGAACATGTCGAACAACTCGGCGGTCGTGGTCGGAGCCGACGGGTCCGGTGGCGAGATCGGGCGGGCGCAGGCGATGCAGGCCGCCGCCTGCGGGGTCGCCCCGGACCTGCGGTTCAACCCGGTGCTGCTCAAACCCGGCAGTGACCTGGCCAGTCAGGTGGTGCTGTTGGGCGAGCCCGTCGACACCGTCACCGCCGACAACTTCGGCAGCCTCCGGCCCCGGCTCGCCGAGACCGCCTGGGCGGCCCTGGACGAGCTGCGGACCGCGTACGACGTGGTGATCTGCGAGGGGGCCGGGAGCCCTGCGGAGATCAACCTACGGGCCGGGGACTACGTGAACATGGGGCTGGCCCGGCACGCCGGTCTGCCCACAGTCGTGGTGGGCGACATCGACCGGGGCGGTGTCTTCGCCGCCATGTTCGGCACCGTCGCGTTGCTCGAACCGGCCGACCAGGCGCTCGTCGCCGGATTCGTGATCAACAAGTTCCGGGGGGACCTCGGGCTGCTCCAGCCCGGGCTGGACATGCTGCACCGGGTCACCGGCCGCCCCACGTACGGTGTGCTTCCCTGGCACCTGGACCTCTGGTTGGACGCCGAGGACTCCCTCGCCTACGGCCGGGTGCTCGGACGGCCCGCCGCCCCCCGTGGCACCGAGTGGCTGGACGTCGCAGTGGTCCGGCTGCCCCGGATCAGCAACGCCACCGACGTCGAGGCGCTCGCCACCGAGCCCGGGGTACGCGTCCGGCTCACAGTGGAACCGGCCGAACTGGCCGCCGCCGACCTGGTCGTCCTGCCCGGCTCCAAGTCGACAGTCGCCGACCTGGCCTGGCTCCGGGAGACCGGCCTCGCCGACGCTGTCGACGCCCACGTGGCGGCGGGTCGGCCCCTGCTCGGCATCTGCGGCGGCTTCCAGATGCTCGGCGACGCCCTCCACGATCCGGTGGAGAGCCGGCAGGGCAGCGTACCTGGGTTGGGACTACTCGCCGTCGAGGTCACCTTCGACCCGGTGAAGACCGTCCGCCGCTCGGTCGGCACCGCCGCCGCCGACCCTGGTGTCCCCGTCCACGGCTACGAGATCCACCACGGGCGGGTCACCGCCGCCGACCCGGCGCTACCACCCCTGCTCAGGTACGCCGACGGCACCGGCGAGGGAGCGGTACGCGGCCCCGTGTCGGGCACCCACTGGCACGGGGCCTTCGAGTCGGACGAGTTCCGCCGCCGGTTCCTCGTCGACGTCGCCCGGCAGGCGGGCCGCAGCGGCTTCCGCCCCGCCCCGGACACCTCCTTCGCCGCAGCCCGGGAACGTTCACTGGACCTGCTCGGCGACCTGGTGGAGGAACACCTCGACACCGCCGCACTCTGGCAGCTCATCGAGTCCGGCCCCCCGACCGACCGCCCCTTCGTCGCCCCCGGTGCCCCGCCCCCCTGACCTCCGCCTACGTGTCGCACGGGGTCCCGCCTCCTGACGGCCTGCCCCGCCCACGTGCACCCCGGCCAACGCGTGCTCCGCTGACGGATGCCCTGTCGAAGCCTCGCCCTCCCGCGACGAGGATCTTTGTGGAAATTGCCCGTTTAGGGGCCAAGTTCCACCAAGACCTGTCGGGACGGGGCCTACGCGGCAGTGGGGTCGGGGCCTTTGCGCGAGATGTGTCGGGATGGGGCCCTGCGAGGTGGTGGGGCTGGCACCGTGCGAGATCTGTCGGGACGGGGCCTTCGAAATGGCGGAGTGCGGGCCTTTCGGAGGTGGCGGAGGGAGGGTCCTTCGGAAGTGGCCAGGGTCGGGGGCGGGTCAGTAGCGGATGTCGGCGGGGTTGTCGGAGAGGGGCAGCCCGGCGGCGAGCCAACCCTGTACCCCACCGATCATGTCGGTGGCCCGGTGCAGGCCGAGGGCGCGCAGCCCGGCGGCGGCCAGGCTGGAGCTGTAACCCTGACGGCAGACCGTGACGATCATGCGGTCGTACCCGGTGGCCTCGGGGATGCGCCAGGCGCTGGCCGGGTCGAGCCGCCACTCCAGGACCGTCCGGTCGACGACGATCGCGCCGGGGAGGTTCCCCTGTGCACGCCGCTGCCCGTCGGTCCGGGTGTCGATCAGGAGCGCACCGGCCCGGACCGCCTCGACGGCCTGGTGCGGAGTGAGCCGGCGCATCCCGGCACGGGCCTGTTCCAGCAGGGCGTCCACGCCCGGACTCATCACGTCATGCGGCACCACTCGATGATGCCGCTCCCGGCCCTGTCGCAGGTCGGGAACAGCCCGCTCAGCTTCCGCGATCACGCGAACGGGGACGCGATCACGCGAACGGGGACGCGATCACGCGAACGGGGACGCGATCACGCGAACGGGGACGGGGACGTCGGTGACACCGACAGATCTTGGAAGACCGGGTGCCAATCCGGGGTTCGACGGGGCCCTACCGTTGCAGAGGTGACTGTGGCAGTGGTCGAGGCGTACGCCGATCTGGCGCAGCGGGTGCTGGCCGGGCCGGCACTGTTGGGGCGTACCCGACTGGTGGCGGTGGACGGGCCCAGCGGCGCGGGAAAGAGCGTGTTCGCGGCGGGGCTCGCGGAGGCCCTGGCCCCTCGCCTCGGCGGCGACCGGCCGCCGGTGGTGCACACCGACGACCTGCTCGACGGCTGGGCCGACCAGGTGACCTTCTGGCCTCGACTGGAGGCGACGGTGCTGGCGCCCCTGCGGGCGGGCCGACCGGGGGAGTACCGCCGGTACAGCTGGGTGCGCCGGGAGTTCCTGCCTCGGCCGGTGCCGGTGCCGGTGGCACCGGTGCTGCTGGTCGAGGGGGTCAGCGCGGCGCGGCGGGTCGTCGCGCCGGAGGTCACCCTCGCCGTCTTCGTCACCGCGCCGGCCGGGCTCCGGTCGACCCGGGCGGTGGCTCGGGACGGCCCGGGGATCCTGCCCGAGCTGCGGGCCTGGCATGCGGGGGAGGCGGCGCACTTCGCCGGGGACGGTACCGAGCAGCGGGCCGACCTGCTGGTCGACGGGGCACCGGGGTTCCCCCACGACCTCCGGCGGTACTACGTCCGTCGCCGGTGACCGGCGGGGTGCAGCCGTCGACGGCCCCTGGCCGCTCAGACGTCGGGCGGCCTGCGCAGCGGCCGACGGGGTGACTGCGCCGTCGCCCGTGACCGGCCCGAGCAGCAGGCCCGGACGGGTCCGCCGAATGGACGCTGTGGCCCAGGTAGGGCACGATGCGGTACAAGGACGGCCGCGCCGGCCCGCCGGGGTGAGCCACAGCCACCGATCGAGCGGGGGAGTCCACAATGGCACCCGGAGACGCGCCGGCGCGACGCCGGATCGCACTGACCGGAATCAGCTCACGAGCCTGGGAGCACCCGGCCGACCGGGGTGCCCTGGTCGCGCTGCGGGAGCTGCGTGGCTTCGACGACGTGGTCAAGTCGTTCTTCGGGGTGTGGAACGAACGCGGGTTCCGCCTGTCGTACCTGGCCACCGGGATCCGGGTGGACCACCGGCAGTTCCCCGCCGTCCACCAGCGGTACGCCGAGGCGGCCGCCGCGCTGGACGTACCGGAGCTGCCCGAGCTGTTCGTGACCCAGTCGCCGTGGCTGAACGCGGAGGCGATCGGGCTGGAACGGCCGTTCATCGTGGTCAGCTCGGCCTGCGTTCAGCAACTCGACCCCGACGAGCTGCGCTGCCTGCTCGGTCACGAGCTGGGACACGTGGGCAGCGGGCACGCCGTCTACAAGACGATCCTGGCGATCCTCACCCGGTGGGCGGCCAACCTGAACTGGCTGCCGGTGGGGGCGGTGGCGCTTCGGGCGATCATGGCGGCGATGCTTGAGTGGTGGCGTCGGGCGGAGCTCTCCGCCGACCGGGCCGGTCTGCTCGCCGGACAGGACCCGGCCGCCGCTCTGCGGCTGCTGATGAAGCTCGCCGGGGGCGGTGACCTGTCCCAGATCGACACGACGGCGTTCCTTGAGCAGGCCGCCGAGTACGAGGGCGGTGGCGACCTGCGCGACAGTCTGCACAAGCTGCGGATGACGGCGGGGAGCACCCATCCGGTGCCGGTGGCCCGGGCGGCGCAGCTGCGGCAGTGGGTCGACTCCGGGGCGTACGGGCGGGTGTTGGCCGGGGAGTACCCGCGCCGGGCCGACGACTCCACGGCCCGGGTCTCGGAGGAGATCAAGGCGGCGGCGCAGGCGTACCGGGAGGAGTTCGCCCGCTCGACGGACCCGCTTGTCGGTCTGCTGCGACGGGTCGGTGAGGGCGCCGACGACCTGGGGTCGTGGGTGGGGGGCGCTGCCGACCGGGCGCGATCCTGGCGGGACGCGGCGAGTGCGGCCACCGACGCGCAGCGGTCCGGCGGGTGGCCGGGGGACGGCCGCAACGGCTCCGGCGGGGAGGGATCGCAGCGGCCGACCGGGTGAGGTCGGCCTACGATCTCGGCCATGACCACTGCCACCATGTCCGACGCCGAGGTACGCGCCGCCGTCGAGCGGGAGCTGCCCGGCGTCCGGGCCGACCTCGAACGCCTCGTCCGCATCCCGGGTGTCGCCTTCGACGGCTTCGACCACTCCCACGTGGAACGTTCCGCCGACGCGGTGGCCGAGTTGTTGCGCGGTTGCGACCTCCGGGTGCGGATCGTGCGCTCCGGCGGCCAACCGGCGGTGATCGGGACCCGTCCGGCCCCGCCCGGTGCCCCGACGGTGATGCTGTACGCGCACCACGACGTCCAGCCGGTCGGGGACCGCGCCCGGTGGGAGTCGGACCCGTTCGAGCCGGTCGAGCGCGACGGCCGGCTCTACGGGCGGGGTGCCGCCGACGACAAGGCCGGGATCATGGCGCACGTCGCGGCGTTGCGCGCCTTCGGCGAAGCCCTTCCGGTCGGGGTTGTCCTCTTCGTCGAGGGGGAGGAGGAGTACGGCTCCGAGTCGTTGGAGCGGCTCCTCGCCGAGCACCGGGACCTGCTCGCCGCCGACGTGATCGTCATCGCCGACTCGGTCAACTGGGACGTCGGGGTGCCGGCGTTGACCACCTCGCTGCGCGGGATCGTCAACTGCTTCGTGGAGATCCGTACCCTCGACCAGGCGGTGCACAGCGGCATGTTCGGCGGGGCCGTGCCGGACGCGTTGACCACCCTGGTCCGGTTGCTGGCCACCCTGCACGACGACGCCGGTGACGTCGCCGTCGAGGGGCTCTCCGTCGGGGTCGGCGCTGCCGTGGACTACCCGCAGGAGCGGTTCCGGGCCGAGGCCGGGCTGGTCGACGGCGTGCAGCTGATCGGCACAGGGCGGATCACCGACCGGATCTGGACCCGACCGGCCGTGTCGGTGATCGGCATCGACGCCCCACCCACCGCCGAGGCACCCAACGCCCTGGTGCCCGCGGCCCGGGCCAAGATCAGCGTACGGCTCGCTCCGGGGGACGATCCGAAGCGGGCGTACCGGGCGTTGCGGGAGCACCTGGAGCGGCACCTGCCCTGGGGTGCCCGCCTCGACGTGGTGGCCGAACAGGCCGGGGACCCGTGTGCGATCGACGCCTCCGGTCCGGCCTTCGACGCGGCCCGGTCGGCGTTCCGTACCGCCTGGGACGGCACCGACGCCGTCGACATCGGTATCGGTGGTTCGATCCCGTTCATCGCCACCTTCCGGGAGATGTTCCCGCAGGCGGCGATCCTGGTGACCGGGGTGGAGGACCCGCACTCCCGGGCGCACGGCCCGAACGAGAGCCTGCACCTGGGGGAGTTCGCCAGGGTCTGCCTCGCGGAGGCGCTGCTGCTGTCCCGGCTGGCCGCCGGGACGGGTTCGGTGTCGGAATCGTAACGACCACCCCGACGTGCGGCTTTACGGCGTGTCGCGGTCCCGGATGGACTAGGGTTTCGAACATGAGTACGAACGAGGTGATGGTGCGGCTGGAAGCCGCCGTCAGTGCTCTGGGGGACGTCTCCGTCTCCGCGTGGCCGGAGGCCACGCTCAGGGAACAGCTCGGGGAGCTCTCCACCGCCCTTGTCGCGCTGGACGCGTCGCTGTCCCGGGTCGCCGACGAGGTCCGCGCCCGGGGTCTGCGCATCGAGGAGCCCGTCTCCGCCTGACCGGGCCTGCGCCCCGCCGGGGATCGGAGAACCGGGGACCGGAGACGAGAGTGGGCCCGGGTCGGTGGCGGCAAACACCGGCCCGGGCCACTCTGCACCGATCCGACGCGGGTCCGCACCGGCTCGACGCGGGCATTGCTCGATCCCGTGCGGGTCTGCACCGGCCTTACGCCGGGGCTGCACCGATCCGTTGCGGGTAAACCCCGACAACGGCCGGCATCGGCGGCGTCGACTGGCAGGATGAACCCGTGCGGTTCATCGACCTGGCAGCCACCTCCGCCGCCGTGACGGCCACCAGCGGCCGACGGGCCAAGGTGGAGTTGCTGGCGGCGACGTTGCGGGACCTGGCCCCGGCGGAGGTGCCGGCCGGTGCCGGTTACCTCGCCGGGGAGCTGCGGCAGCGACAGACCGGGGTGGGCTGGGCGAGTCTGCGGGACCTGCCGCCCCCGGCCGCCGAACCGACCCTCACCGTGATCGAGGTCGACGCCCTGGTCGACGAGATCGCCGACGTGCACGGCAGCGGCTCGCAGGCCCGACGTCGGGCCCTCCTCGGTCGGCTCTTCGCCGCCGCCACCGCCGACGAGCAGCGGATGCTTGTCGGGCTCTTCAGCGGTGAGCTGCGCCAGGGTGCCCAGTCGGGGCTGCTCGCCGAGGCGGTGGCCCGCGCTGCGGGGGTCCCGGTGGCCGACGTCCGACGGGCGCTGCTGCTCGCCGGTGACCTGCGAACCGTGGCGGTGGCCGCGTTGACCGGCGGAGCCGGGGCACTGGCCGGGTTCAGTCTGCGGGTGGGCCGTCCGCTGGCCCCGATGCTGGCCCAGAGCGCCCCGTCGGTGGACGCCGCGCTCGCCTCGACGGGGACCCCGGCGGTGGTCGACGTCAAGCTCGACGGGATCCGGGTCCAGGTGCACCGGTCCGGGTCCGAGATCGCGGTCTTCACCCGCAGCCTCGACGACATCACCGCCCGGGTGCCCGAGGTGGTCGCCGCCGTCCGGGCGCTCCCCGCCCGGGAGATCGTCCTAGACGGTGAGGCGATCGGCCTCGACGAGACGGGTCGGCCACTGCCGTTCCAGCAGACCTCCAGCCGGGCCGCCCGACGCGCCACCGCCGTCCCCTCCCCGGCCGTCGACGGCGACGCGCCCCGGACCGGCGACCCGGCCCAGGCCGACCCGGCCCAGGCCGACCCGGCCCAGAGCGGCGACCCGGGCCTGGCCGGTGACGCGGACCTCGCCGGTGACATGGACCTCGCCGGTGATCCGGACCTGGCCCCGGCCGACCGGGTGGACCTGACGGAAGCCGGATCGTCACCGGCGGACGAGCCGGGCACCGGATCGCACGCCGCCGGTGCGGCACAGGTCGCACCGGCGGTGCGGTCCGCCGCCGCCAGCAGCGGGACGACGGTGTTGACGCCGTACTTCTTCGACCTGTTGCACCTCGACGGGGAGGACCTCATCGACCGTCCGGCGCGGGAACGCTGGTCGGCCCTCACCGCCGCCGTCGACCCGGCCCTGCTGGTCGGCCGACTCACAGTCGAGGATCCCGAACAGGCGGGTCTGGCCTTCGCCGCAGCGATCGACGCCGGGCAGGAGGGGGTCGTGGTCAAGGCACCCGACGCCCCGTACGAGGCCGGTCGGCGGGGAGCCTCCTGGATCAAGGTCAAGCCCCGGCACACCCTCGACCTGGTGGTGCTGGCCGTGGAGTGGGGCAGCGGTCGACGCAAGGGGTGGCTGTCCAACCTGCACCTGGGTGCCCGGGACCCGCACGGCGGTGACTTCGTCATGCTCGGCAAGACCTTCAAGGGGCTCACCGACGAGATGCTGCGGTGGCAGACCGAGCGGTTCCTCGCCCTCGCCGTCGAGCACGGCGACTGGGTGGTACGGGTCCATCCCGAGCAGGTGGTCGAGGTGGCCTTCGACGGGGTGCAGACCAGCTCCCGGTATCCCGGTGGGATGGCCCTGCGGTTCGCCCGGGTGCTGCGCTACCGGACCGACAAGTCGGCAGCCGAGGCGGACACCGTCGACACGGTACGGGCGATCCACGCCGGGCGCCCCGCCGCCTGAGCCCCGATCACCCTCCGGCCGTCGACCCCGCAGCCCGATCCGTAGGACGGGAGTCGGTTTCGGCGGCCCGGTCGGCGGGGCGAAGGTCGGGTTCGGCGGCCCGGTCGGTCGGGCGGGGGTCGGGT
>NZ_JBEPEQ010000144.1:0-11789 GCF_040300925.1 Micromonospora sp. NPDC000207 | reverse complement strand
CCGCCGCCGACCGGGAGACCGACGAGGAACCGTTGCCGGAGCCGTCGACCACCCTCGACGGAGTCGCCGCCGTCATCTACACCTCCGGCTCCACCGGCCGACCCAAGGGCGTCGCCGTCACCGGCCGCGCCATCGTCAACCGGATCGAGTGGTTCGCCGCCGAACACCCCTACCGGCCCGACGACGTCGGCTGCCTGAAGACCCCGATCGCCTTCGTCGACTCCCTGTGGGAACTGCTCGGCGGGCTGGTCCACGGGGTGCCGACGGTGGTGGTCGACGCCGACACCGGACGCGACCCCCGGGCGCTGACCGGCGCGTTGGCCGCGGCCGGGGTGACCCGACTCCTGCTGGTGCCGACGCTGCTGCGGATGCTCCTGCTCACCGTCGACGACCTCGCCGACAGGCTGCCGACGCTGCGCCTGTGGATCAGCTCCGGGGAACCCCTGCCCGCCGCCCTGGCCCGGGAGTTCGTCGACCGGATGCCCGGCCGCTCCCTGCACAACCTGTACGGCTCCGCCGAGGGCTGGGACTCCCTCTGTCCCCCCGCGTACGTCCCGGACACCGCCGACGGGGTCGTCCCGGTCGGCCGTCCCCTGGCCAACGTCACCGCGTACGTCCTCGACCGGGCCGGACAGCCCGCACCGGTGGGCGTCCCCGGTGAGCTGTACGTCGGCGGGGACTGCCTGGCCCGTGGCTACCTCGGGCGTCCCGACCTGACCGCCGAACGGTTCGTGCCCGACCCGTACCGTCCGGGTGCCCGGCTCTACCGCACCGGCGACCGGGCCCGGGTCCGCGCCGACGGGCAGGTCGAACTGCTCGGTCGGGTCGACCACCAGGTGAAGATCCGGGGTTTCCGGGTCGAGCCGGGTGAGGTCGAACGCGCCCTGGAGGCGATCCCGGCGGTCCGACAGGCAGCGGTGGTGGCCCGGCACCGTACCCCGGGGGCGGAGCCGGAACTCGCCGCGTACCTGGTGGCCGACGGTGCGCCGACGCCCGCACAGCTGCGTACCCGGTTGGCCGAGAGCCTGCCCGCGCACCTGGTGCCGTCCACCTTCACCCTGCTGGCGTCGCTGCCGTCGACGGTCACCGGGAAGGTCGACAGGCTCGCCCTGCCCGACCCGGACCAGCAGCCGGTCGCGACCCCCGCCGCACCGGCCGACGAGGCCGAGGAGGAGCTCGCCCGGCTCTGGGCGGAGGTTCTCGGGGTGCCCCGGGTCGGGGTGCACGACGACTTCTTCGACATCGGCGGGCACAGCCTCCTGGCCGCTCAGCTCGTCGCCCGGGTGGGCCGGGAACGGGGACGTGAGCTGCCGATGCGGCTCGTGTTCGACCACTCCACAGTGCACCGCATGAGCCAGGCTCTGCGGGCGCTCGACGCCGAAGGAGGCGAGGTCCGATGCTGACCTCACAGTGGATCGCGCGGCTGCGGCCGTCCGGCGACGCCCGGATGCGACTGATCTGCTTCCCCCACGCCGGTGGGGGTGGGGCCACCTTCCGCTCCTGGGGTCCGGACCTGCCCGACGGGATCGACCTGTGCGCGGTCCGGCTGCCCGGCCGGGAGAGCCGGCTGCGGGAGCCGCTGCTGACCCGGATGGAGGACGTCGTCGGTCAGCTCGGCGACGTGGTCGAGGGGCTGACCGACGTCCCGTACGCCCTGTTCGGCTACTGCTCCGGGGCGTTGACCGCGTTCGAGCTGGCCCGGCTCCTGGAGCGGGCCGGACGGCCACCGGCGCACCTGTTCGTCTGCGCCTGCCCGTCCCCGGCGGCGGTGGACCGCGACGGCGGGGTGCACAAGATGTCCGGGCCCGAACTCGCCGACCACCTGCGGGCGTTGGGCATCATCCCCCCGGTGATCATCGACGATCCGGGGCTGTTCGCGATGTTCGAGCCGAGCGTCCGCGCCGACTACGAGGTCTTCGAGTCCGACACGTACCGGTCGGGGCCGCCGCTGCGGATGCCGATCACGGTCTTCGGGGCCGACGACGACCCGAGCACCACGGTGCCGACGATGCTGCGGTGGCGGGCCGAGACCAGTGGCGAGTTCGCCCTGCGGCTCTTCCCCGGGGACCACTCGTTCTTCGAACAGGACCGCCGGTCGATCCTGCGGACGGTGGCCGCCGAGCTGACGGCGGGCACGACCGGGTGAGACGACGAGGGCGGGTCGGGGAGCACCCCGCCCGCCCTCGGCACGCGTACCCGGGTCAGCCGGAGGCAGCCTCGCGGACGGCCCGGGCGGTACGCCGCCACCGGTCCCTGTCGTCGTGGGCGCTGGCCATCGGGGCGAGCACCACCTCGGTCGCGCCGGCCGCCGCGAACTCGGCGATCCGGCCGGTGACCTGGTCGGCCGAGCCGATCACGCCGACCGCCCGGAGCAGGTCGTCGCCGATCCCACCGTCGGTGAGGGCGTGGGCGTACCCGCTGGCCTCGTACATGGCCCGGTAGTTGGGGACCCGGGCGTAGGTCGACAGGTACTGCCGCAGCGACTCGGTGTCGGTGGCCGGGTCGTCGGAGACCGCACCGGGGGTGAACACCACCACCGGGAAGTCGTCGAGGCTGCGACCGGCCCGTTCGAGCCCCTTGCGCAGGTGCGGGATCGCCACGTCCCGGACGTAGTCGACGGTGCACATCCACAGCAGCAGACCGTCTGCCACCTCACCGGCCAGCTCCGCCATCCTCGGCCCCAGCGCCCCCAGGTACGTCGGGACGAGCGGCCGTCGGGGAGAGGCGTAGCGGGCGTTGCCCTTGTAGTACGTGCCGTCGCGGTAGACCTCGCCGGTGTGCAGCAGCGAGGTCACGATCTGCAGGTACTCCCGCATCGCGGGCAGGGCCGGTCCCAGCGGGACACCCAGGGACCACTCGGCGGTCAGCCGGTGTCCCATCCCCAGACCGAGTGCGAACCGTCCGTCGGAGACCTCGTCGATCGTCGCGGCGGTCTGGGCCATCACCACCGGCGGCCGGGTGTAGATCGGCAGGATGCCCGCGCCGAGCTGGATCCGGTCGGTGACGGCCGCCATCGCGGCGAGCACCGAGGCGCTGTCACGCATGTTGGGCAGCTGGATCAGCCAGACCGAGTCCAGGTCGAGTTCCTCGGCGACCCGGGCCCGGCCGATCAGCTCGGCCACCCCGAGCCCGCTGCCCTCGATCGCGATGCCGGTACGCAGTGCGCCCACCGGTCAGACGCCCATGCGCTGCCGGAGGCTCTTGGGACGCATGTCGGTCCACACCCCCTTGATGTGCTCCAGGCACTCGGCCTTCTGGCCGGTCACCCCGACCTCGGTCCAGCCGTCCGGGACCGCCCGTCCGACCGGCCAGATCGAGTACTGCTCCTCGCCGTTGATCACGACCGTGTACTGCCGGTCGTCGTCGTCTGCGAACACGCGGATCTCCTCTCGGCGGGCATGGGCCTGCGCAGTCAGATGCTCGCGGGGGTGACCGGGTGGGGCAAGGCGTCCGGGGCTGCTGGCGAGAAGTGGACACCGCGTTGACGGGGTGCCCGGCTCTGCCGTGCCCTGTAACGGTTCGAGCGGCGGGCACCCGGTATCCCGCGCGACACGAGGAGGCGGCGTGACCGACACGGTGCCGGAACGTACCGGCTCCGCGAAGCCGGCGGGCACGGTGACCGCTCCCGCCTCGGCGATGGTCCCGGACCAGGCGACACCCCCGGACCAGGCCGTGGCGTCCTCCGGCGCCGGTGCCACACCACCCGGCGACGGCGGCCCTGCGGTGAGCCCGAGGGCAGGTCGACCCGCCCCGCTCGGCCGGGCCTTCTGGGCCCTGCTGGCGGCGATGTTCGTGGCGAACCTGGGTTCGGGGATCACCGTCGTCGCCTTCCCCTGGCTGACCTCGGAGCTGACCCGGGACCCGCTGGCGATCGCCGCGGTGGCGGTGGCGGCGGAGCTGCCCTGGCTGCTGTTCAGCCTTCCGTCCGGGGTGTGGGTCGACAGGTACGACCACCGTCGGCTGATCTCCACCACCCACATCGGTCGGGCCCTGGTCGTCGGCCTGCTCGCCGTCGCGGTCTTCACCGACGTCACAGCGCTGTGGATGGTCTACCTGGTGGCGTTCGCCATCGGCACGCTCACCGTGCTCAACGAGAACGCCAGCCAGACGATCCTGCCCCGGGTGGTCCGCCCGTCGCAGCTCAACCGCGCCAACAGCAACCTGCTGCTCGCCGACACCACCGGCGGGGTGTTCCTCGGTCCGGCGGTCGGCGGTTGGCTCCTGCTGGTCTCGGTGACCCTCCCGTTCGCCCTGGACGCCGCCCTGTTCCTGCTCGCCGCCGGGCTCATCGTGCTGGTCAAGGTCCGGACCCGGCGTCCGGCCGTGGTGGCACCGGCCGCCGCCGACGGGGTCGAGGCGAACCCACCGCCCACGGCCGCGTCCCCGACCGACCCGCCGACGGATGCGGCGTCCGGACCGGATGCGGCGTCCGGACCGGGGGCGACGGCCGTGCCCCCGACCGAACCGCTGACGGTACGCGGGACGTTGCGGGCCGACATGGCAGTGGGGCTGCGCTACTTCTGGGGCCACCGGGTGCTCCGCCAACTCGGGATCTTCCTGGGGCTGCTCAACCTGGCCAGCTCCATCATCGTGGGCACCCAGGTCCTCTTCGCCCAGGAGGTGCTGGGTCTCAACCCCGGCCAGTACGGGCTGTTGTTCGCCGTCGGGGCGATCGGGGCGGCGGCCGGGGCGGGGCTCGCCCCGATGCTGGAGGAGCGGTTCGGGCCGCGCCGGGTGCTGTTGCTGACCCTGGCGGGCAACAGCGCCGTCGGGCTCAGCATCGGGTTCACCTCCAGCGCGATAGTCGTCGGGGTCGCCCTGTCGGTGGGGGCCGCCCTCGCCGTCATCTGGAACGTGGTGACCATCTCCTACCGGCAACGGATCGTCCCCGAACACATGCTCGGCCGGGTCAACAGCATCTACCGGCTGCTGTCCTGGGGGCCGCTGGCGTTGGGGTCGCTGATCGGCGGCGTGGTGGTCAAGGCCGCCATCCCGCTGCTCGGTAGGGAGGGCGGACTGCGGGCCCCCCTGTTCCTGTCCGCCGCGCTCGCCGCGGTGCTGACCGGGTACGCGTTGCTGAAGCTGCGCGACGGGATCTGGTCGAACGACAGGGGCGAGGTCTACGCGGACGCGCCCGAGGACGAGGAGGACGACGTGACAGTCGACGAACGGTCCCGGGCCGCCACCGACGACCCCGTCGAGCCGGCGTTCGGTGGTTCCGGAGGTGCCACCAGACCGGTGCTGAAGTCCCTGGTCGGGGTGAACGTCCTGGTCGCCGTGGTGGCCCTGGTCTGGGTGGCGGTGACCGAGGGGCTCACCCCGGACGGCGCGATCTGGGACGGGATCAGCCCGCTGCACCTGGCTGGTGAGATGAACGGCGAGGCCGTCGACTCGGGGCAGGTGTGGCGGCTGGTGACCACCATGTTCCTGCACTACGGCCTGGCCCACCTGCTGGCCAACATGGTGCAGCTGGTCCTCGCCGGGCGGCGCCTGGAGCCGATCCTCGGCGCGGCCCGGTTCCTGCAACTGTTCCTGCTGTCCGGGCTGGGTGCCTCGGTGGCGACGTACCTGTTCGCCCACGACGCGTTGACCGCCGGGGCGTCCGGGGCCGTCTTCGGGACCTTCTCCGGCCTGCTGGTGGTCTGTCTGCGGCTGCGTCGCCGACCGGTGCTGCCGATCGGGCTGATCGTGTTCGGGGTGGTCACCACGTTCGCCATCCCCGGGATGGCGGTCGCCGCACACGTCGCCGGGCTCCTGGTCGGCGCGGTGGTGGCGATGGGCTTCGCGCTGCCCACCGGGGAACGCCGGGAGCGGACGCAGCGGGCCGTACCGCTGGGGGTCCTGGTGGTGCTCGTCGTCGTCGCGACGGTCGCGGTGATCATGGGGTAGTCGCCCGCCGAGCCACGCGCACCGGTGCCTCCGGCACCGGTGTCGGTGGCGTCCGACCTGCCCGGTCCTGTCCGTGCCGCCCGGCTGGCGACTACTCGCCAAGCGGGCCCGACCATCTTGTCGCTGCTCGTGTCCGGCAAACAGACTTCGTTCGTCCTGTCTGGCCGGCCCGAGTGGCAAGCCCACGACCGCATCGATCCTGGTGGATACACGCGGCATCGATCCTGGTGGAACTGAGAGGGAATACGGTGAGCGGTGTCGAAGACGCGCAGGTCGCCATCATCGGGTTGGCGGGCCGCTTCCCCGGTGCACGCGACGTCAACGAGTTCTGGCGCAACCTCGTCGGTGGGGTGGAGTCGATCACCTTCTTCAGCGACGACGAGCTGAGGGAGGCCGGGGTCCCCGACTCGCACATCGCCGACCCCAGCTACGTCAAGGCGGCCCCGATCACCGAGGGCGCCGACATGTTCGACGCCGGCTACTTCGGGATGAGCCCCCGCGAGGCGGAGATCCTCGACCCGCAGCACCGGATCTTCCTGGAGGAGTGCGAGACCGCCCTCCAGCACGGCGGGTACGACCCGGGCGCCTACCAGGGCCGGATCGGGGTGTACGGCGGCGTCGGGTTCAACAACTACCTCGAGGACAACGTCAACAAGCACCCCGAGGTCATCGGGGTGATGGGCAAGCTGTCCACGAACATCTCCAACACCGCCGACTACCTGGCCACCGGTGTGTCGTACCGGCTGGGCCTGCGCGGCCCCTCCTTCACCTGCCTCAGCGCCTGCTCCACCTCGATGGTCGCCATCCACCTGGCCTGCCAGGCGCTGCGCGACGGGGACTGCGAAATGGCCCTCGCCGGTGGGGTGGAGGAGTTCATCCCCCGGGTCAGCGGCTACTTCTACAGCGAGGGCAGCCTCTACTCGCCCGACGGGCACTGCCGCACCTTCGACGCCAAGGCCCGGGGCACCGTCTTCGGCAGCGGGGCGGGAGTGGTCCTGCTCAAGCGCCTCGACGCCGCGCTCGCCGACGGCGACAACGTGCTCGCCGTCATCCGGGGCACCGCCATCAACAACGACGGGTCCGCCAAGGGCGCCTTCACCGCACCCAGCGTCGAGGGGCAGCTCGCGGCGGTCTCCGACGCGCTGACCCGCTCCGGCGTCGACCCGGCGACCATCAGCTACGTCGAGGCGCACGGCACCTCCACCTTCGTCGGCGACCCCATCGAGGTCACCGCGTTGACCAAGGCGTTCCGCCAGCACACCGAGCGCCGGCACTACTGCGGGATCGGCTCGGTGAAGACGAACGTCGGTCACCTCGGCGCGGCCGCCGGTGTGGCCGGTCTGATCAAGACGGTCCTGGCGATGAAGCACAGGGTGCTCCCGCCCCACCTCAACTACGACGAGCCGAACCCCCAGATCGACTTCGACAACTCGCCGTTCTACGTCAACACCGACATCACCCCGTGGAAGTCCGACTCCGGGCCGCTGCGGGCCAGCGTCAGCTCCTTCGGCGTCGGCGGCACCAACGGCCACCTCATCCTGGAGGAGGCGCCGGCCGTCACGCCGTCGTCCGCCCCGAAGCGCGCCGAGCAGCTGCTGCTCTTCTCCGCCCGTACCCCCAGCGCGTTGGAGTCCACCGCCGCAGCGGTCGGCGCCCACCTGCGGGAGCGGCCCGAGGAGCTGGCCGACGCCGCGTACACCCTGGCGGTGGGGCGGCCGGTCCGGCAGGTCCGCAGCTTCCTGGTCGCCGGTGACGGGGCCGAGGCCGGTGACCGGCTCGCCGCCGGGGTTCCGCAACCCACCACCGGCGTCGTCCCGCCGCGCGGCGGCAGCCGCGCCGTCGCGTTCGCCTTCCCCGGCCAGGGTGCCCAGTACCCGCAGATGGGCCGGGACCTCTACGACAGCGAGCCGGTGTTCCGCACCGAGGTCGACGAGTGCGCCGAGGTGCTGCTCGCGCACACCGGATGGGACCTGCGCGAGCTGCTGTACGGCACCGGCGACGAGGCCGCGCTCGCCCAGCGGCTCAACCAGACCGAGGTCACCCAACCGGCCCTGTTCGTCGTCGAGTACGCGATGGCCCGGCTGGTGCAGAGCTGGGGGCTCACCCCGGACGCCATGGTCGGGCACAGCGTCGGCGAGTACGTCGCCGCGACACTGGCCGGGGTCTTCACCCGCGACGACGCGCTGCGCCTGGTCGCCGAGCGCGGTCGACTGATGCAGCAGCTGCCCAGCGGGTCGATGCTGGCGGTCCCGCTGCCGGAGGAGACCCTCGCCTCCCTGCTCCCCGCCGACCTCGACCTGGCCGCCGTCAACGGACCCGGCCTCTCGGTGGTCTCCGGCACCCACGCCGCCGTCGAGCAGTTCGAGGCGGTCCTCGGGGTGCAGGGCATGCAGGGACGTCGACTGCACACCTCGCACGCCTTCCACTCCCGGATGATGGACCCCATCCTGGAGCAGTTCACCGAGCTGGTCGCGGCAGTGGCCCGGCGGGAGCCGACAGTCGCGTTCGTCTCCAACCTGACCGGTGACTGGATCACCGCCGAGCAGGCCACCGACCCCGGGTACTGGGCGGCCCACCTGCGCAACGCCGTCCGCTTCGACGACGCCGTCCGGCTGCTCACCGAGGGCGACAAGCGGGTCCTGGTGGAACTCGGACCGGGTCAGACCCTGACCGGGCTGGCCCGACGTCGCCTCCCCGCCGACAAGCAGGGCCTGGTGGTGCCGACGATGCGGCACCCGCAGCGCCGCCAGCCCGACACCACCGTCCTGCTCGGCGCGCTCGGCCAGGCCTGGCAGGCCGGTGCCGCCGTCGACTTCTCCGCGCTGTGGTCGGGGGAGACCCGCTACCGGGTGGTCCTGCCCCGGGTGCCCTATGAGAAGCAGCGCTCCTGGCTCGACGGGGTCGCCACCGTCACCGAGACCCAGGACGTCGCGGTGAGCACCGAAACCGGGCCGTACTACGTGCCGGTGTGGAAGCAGACCGCCCTGCCGGCCCCCGGCGAGGTGGACACCGACGCGGTGTGGCTGGTCTTCGAACCGGCGGGGGAGAACCCCGTCAACGCCCTGACCGGGCGGCTGCGCTCGGCCGGGGCCCGGGTGGTCACCGTACGGGCCGGCGACGAGCCCTCCGCCGACGGCGACGCGTACGTGGTGCGTGCGGGCGAGGCCGCCGACTACCCGGCGGTGGTCGCGGCGGCCCTCACCCGGCAGCCCGGTCGGCTCAGGGTCGTGCACGGTTGGCTGGTCGGCGACCTGTCCGGGGCGACCGCCCGGGACCGGGCCCGAGCCGGTCTGGACCACGGGTTCTTCAGCATCCTGGCCACCGCGCAGGCGTTGTCCCGCAACCCGGTCAGCCCGCCGCTGGACGTCTACCTGCTCACCAGCGAGCTGCGCGACGTGGTCGGCGGCGAGCGGATCGAGCCGGTCAAGAGCGGCGTGGACGGGTTCGTCAGGCTGCTGCCCAAGGAGTTCAGCGACACCACCTGCCGTTCGGTCGACGTGGCGGGCGGTACGCCGGACTCCGTCGCCGAGCAGGTGCTGCGGGAGATCACCTCGGCCGTCGGTGACCAGGTGGTCGCCTACCGGGGCCGCAAGCGGTGGACCTGGGCGCACGAGGAGGTCGCGCTCGACGGGGTCGGCGCGGCGCAGCGACTGCTGCGCGACGGCGGGGTGTACCTGATCACCGGTGGCCTCGGCGGCATCGGCCTGGTCACCGCGAAGGACCTCGCCGAGCGGCACCAGGCCAAGCTGGTGCTCACCGGACGCTCCGGGCTGCCGCCCCGCGACCAGTGGGACGACCTGCTGGCCGGTGCCGAGAGCCCGACCACCGCCCGGATCACCGCGGTACGCGAGATCGAGGCCGCCGGCGGTGAGGTCCTCGTGGTGGCCGCCGACGTGACCGACCCGGACCAGCTCCGCGAGGTGCGGGCGCAGGCCGAGGCGACGTTCGGGCCGGTGTCCGGGGTGCTGCACGCCGCCGGCATCACCGGCGGCGGGATGCTCGAAACGCGCCAGTTCGCCGACGCCGAGGCGGTGCTCTCCGCAAAGGTCTTCGGCACCCTGGCCATCGAGGAGGTCTTCGGCGACAGCCTCGACCTGATCGTGCTCTACTCCTCGTTCACGGTCTTCTCCGGCGACTTCGGCCTGTTCGACTACTGCTCGGCAAACGCGATCCTCGACGCGTACGCCCACGCCCGGCAGGAGGGCCGAACCCACGTGGTGTCGGTCAACTGGCCGATCTGGTCCAAGCTGGGAATGGCCTTCGAGATCGACGCACCGGACCTGCTCACCTCCTTCGAGATGGGCGACCGGTTCGAGCAGGTGACCCACCCGCTGCTGGGCAGCCGGCTGGTCCGCGCCGGCAGCGACCAGGTCATCTTCGTCAAGAACCTGTCGACCGACGACTGGGTGACCGCCGAGCACCAGCTCGCCCACGTGCCGACAATGCCCGGCACCAGCCTGGTGGAGATGGTCCGGGCGGCCTACCAGGAGGTCACCGGGGAGGCGACGGCCGAGGTCCGGGACGTGGTCTTCATGCGGCCCCTGTCGTTCGACGAGAGCCGGACCGTCCACGTCATCCTCACCCCGGCGCAGGGCGGCAGCTACGACGTGCTGATCGCCGACGCGGACGCCGGTGGCGGCAACCCGGTGGAGTTCACCACCGCCCGGGTCGGCCCGGGACCCCGCGACGACGCCCCCCGCCACGACCTGTCCGCCTGGCGGGCCACCTGCGCGGTGGAGGACGAGGCGGAGGCCGCCACCGAGGGGATCATCAGCCTCGGCCCGCGTTGGCAGCAGGCCATCAAGGGGCACTGGCACAGCGAGAGCACCGAGGCGGGGCTCTTCGACGAACTGGTCCTGCTGGAGCTGGGTGAGGAGTTCCTCGCCGACCTGACCCAGTTCGGGCTGCACCCGGCGCTGCTGGACAAGGCCACCGCGCTCGGCCAGACGGTGGTCGCCAGCCAGACCAGCCACCTGCCCTTCGGCTACGACCGGATCACCGTACGCGGGACCCTGCCGCGCCGGTTCTACAGCTACATCAGGCACCTCGACGACACCCGGGGCGCGCTGATCCGTACCGACATCACCCTCGTCGACACCGACGGGGTGGAGTTGGTGGCGATCAAGGGCTTCACGATGTTCGAGTACGCCGACACCACGATGTCCACCGACGGGTCCCCGGACGCGACGGCGCAGGCCGACACCGACGACGACGAGAGCCAGTTCAGCGTCGCCAGGCAGTTGGAGCGGGCCCTGCTGCGCAGCAACGAGAAGGCCTTCGGCATCGAGCCCGACGACGGCTACCCGATGCTGCACCGGATGCTCGACTCCGGGGCGGCCCCGCAGGTCATCGTCTGCCCGGACAGCTTCGTCAAGCGGATGCGGATGGCCGCCGAGGTGACCCGGGACGCGCTGCGGGAGCAGCTGATGGCCGCGCCGAAGCCGACCTCGTCGGTGGCCACGCGCAGCCTGCTGACCCCGTACGTGGAGCCGGACGGCGACGTCGAGCGGGTCCTCGCCGCGATGTGGGCCGACACCCTCGGCCTGGACGCGGTGGGCGCCGAGGACGACTTCTTCGACCTCAACGGCAACTCCCTGATCGCCGTGCAGCTCGTCGCCCGGATCCGCGACCAGTTCCAGGTGGACCTGACGGTGGCCGGACTCTTCGAGGCACGCACCGTCCGGGCGCTGGCCGGGCGGATCGAGGAGCTGGTCGTGGAGCTGCTCGCCGGGCTCTCCGACGAGGAGGCGGCGGCCCGACTGGCGAGCATCACCACCCGCAACTGAGCAACCAGGAACGGCGGTTGGTGAGCCGGCAGCCGACGCAGCCGGTGAGCCGGTCAGCCGGTGAGCCGACGCAGCCGGGTGACCGCTTCGGTGAGGACCTCCGGACGCTTGCAG
>NZ_JBEPEQ010000143.1:0-11915 GCF_040300925.1 Micromonospora sp. NPDC000207 | reverse complement strand
CACCCGCCTACCGCCACGCCGCCCGACGCATCACCGCCGCCCTCGCCGACCGGTACGCCCACCACCCCGCCCTGGCGCTGTGGCACGTGCACAACGAGTACGGCACCACCTGCCACTGCCCCCACACCGAGGCGGCCTTCCGCAGGTGGCTCGCCGACCGGCACGGTGACCTCGACACCCTCAACGACGCCTGGGCCACCAGCTTCTGGAGCCAGCACTACACCGACTGGACGCAGATCGGCACCCCCCGCGCCACCCAGTACCTGCACAACCCCGGCCACCTGCTGGACTTCCGCCGATTCTGGTCCGACACCCTGCTGGCCGCGTACACCGAGCAGCGTGACCTGCTCCGCACCGCCAACCCGGACGTACCCGTCACCACCAACTACGTCCTCGGTGACTGGGTCCCCGTCGACCACGGCCGGTGGTCCCGGGAGGTCGACCTGGTCGCCGTGGACCACTACCCGTCCGCCGTCGACCGGGACGCCGAGACGCAGGCCGCCCTCGCCGCCGACACCGCCCGGGGCTGGTCCCGGCACGGCACCGACGGGCGCACCGGCGACTGGCTGCTGATGGAGACCGCCCCGAACCTGATCTACACCGACGGACGGATGCACACCAAGGAACCCGGACGGATGCTGCGCCAGAGCGTCGCCCACGTCGCCCGGGGCTCCCGGGGTGCGCTGTTCTTCCAGTGGCGGGCGCCGCGCGGCGGGGCAGAACGGTTCCACTCCGCACTTGTCGGACACGCCGGGGCCGACAGCCGGGTGTACCGGGAGGCGGTGCGACTCGGCCACGTCCTCGACCGGCTCGCCGAGGTCCGCGCCCCGGTCGCCGCCACCGTCGCGGTCACCGCCGACGCCGCCAGCGGATGGGCACTACGCCACCCCGGGATGCCCTCCACCCGGCTGGACCACCACGGGGAGGTCGCCGCCGCCCACGGTGCCCTGTGGCGCGCCGGGATCACCTGCGACGTCGTCGCCGCCGGTGACCGCCTCGACGGGTACCGGCTACTCGTGGTCCCCGCCCTCTACCTGGTCGACGACCGGGTGGCGGCGTGGGTCCGCGACCACGTCCACGGCGGCGGGTACGCGGTGGTCACGTACCTCAGTGGGGTCGCCGACGAGCACGCCCGGGTCCGGCTCGGCGGCTACCCGGGGGCGCTTCGTGACGTCCTCGGCATCCGGGTCGAGGAGTTCCACCCCCTCGCCGTCGACGAACGGATCCCGCTCACCGACGGGAGCACCGGCACCGTCTGGTCGGAGACCGTGCACCTGACCGGGGCGACGGCGGTCACCGCGTACGCCACCGGGGTGCTCCAGGGGTGCCCGGCGGTGACCCGGCACCGCTACGGCGCGGGGGTGGCCTGGTACGTCTCCACCCGCCTCGACGACGACACCTACCAGCGGCTGCTGACCGGGGCCGCCCACACCGCCGGGGTCACCCCGGTCTGCCCGGGCACCCCGCACGGCGTCGAGGCGGTACGCCGCAGCGGCCCCGAGGGCAGCTGGCTGTTCCTGCTCAACCACACCGACCGGCCGCAGACCGTGCCGGCGGCCGGGACGGACCTGCTCACCGGGGTCACCGCCACCGACTCCGTCGACCTGCCCGCCGGTGGTGTCGCGGTGCTCCGCGAACCGGCCACCCCACAGTGACCGGTCGGGGTGGCCCCGACGGCGGTGGGGCGTGGCCTACCGCGCCCGTGCGGCGCGGTGGTCGTCGAGCATCTCCTCGATCAGGTCGGCGGCCCGGGCGGTCCCGCCCTCGGCGCGTACCTCGGTGCGCAGGTCCGCGCAGCGGCGGGCGACGCCCGCGTCGGTGACCAGGTCGAGCAGCGCCGAGCGCAGGACGTCGGCGGTGGCGTCGGCGGTGTCGACGCGTCGCGCCACACCCAGTTCGACGAGCCGGTCGGCGTTCATGAACTGGTCGACGGCCTGCGGAACGGCGATCATCGGTACGCCGGTGAACAGCCCCTCGCTGCTGCCGCCCATCCCGGCGTGGGTGACGAAGGCGTCGGCCTGCTCCAGGATCGCCAACTGCGGCACCCACTGGTGCACCTCGACGTTGGCGGGGATCTCGCCGAGGTCGCGCGGGTCGGTGCGGCGGCCGATCTGCAGCACCACGTGCCAGCCGGGCAGGTCACCGAAGGCGGCCAGGCACCTGCGGTAGAACTCCGGCTGCCGGGTGAACGCCGACCCGAGGGAGATCAGCAGGACCCGTTCGGCGGTGGCGGGCCGGGTCCACGTCTCGGCGCGGCGTTCCGGCGCGAAGCAGGGGCCGACGAACGTCACCGCGTCGGTGTCGACGCGTTCGGCGTGCGGCTGCATCGCGGCGGGGATCAGGGCGAGGGCCCGGGCCGGGCGGGCGGAGTACGCCTCGAAGTCGGTGGTGGTGGCCCCGCACTCGGCCAGCCACCTGGTGAACACGGCCCGGTAGTCGTCGCCGCCGGGTAGCCGCCACAGCGGGGCCGACACCTCCTGCTCGTAGCCCTCCCACGCCACGAAGGTGGGGGAGAGCTGGAGGACGGGTCGCCCCTGTGACTCGGCGAGGGCCCGGGCGGTGAAGGTGCCGATGTCGAACAGGTACAGGTCGGCGGGGTCCTTGTCGTAGGTGGCCCGCAGCTGGGGGAGGGCCTGGATGGAGTCGTCGAGGAAGAACCGCATCGAGGCGATCGGGTCGTCGGGCCAGTCGTGGTCTGCGGTCGGCAGGGTGCTGGTGTAGGGGACGAGTTCGGCGCCGGTGGGGGCGATCAGGTCGGCCGCGGCCGGGTCGTTGCCGTAGGTGACCCGGTGGCCGCGGGCCACCAGTTCGCGGATGACTTCGACACTGGGCAGGACGTGGCTGACCGCGGGAATGCCGATCATGGCGATGTGGGCGCTGCGACGGGGCATGGAACGTCACTTCCGGTTCGGGGATCGGATCTGCCGGGCCCGCCGTGGCCGGGGGCGTCGGCGCGGGACGGTCCCGTACCGCCGCGAGCGGAGGCGGCGGTACGGACCATCAGTCGCAGATCCGAGGGTTTTTCACGTCGGCAGAGCCTAGCCGTTCCCTGGACACCGCGCCTGCGGACGTCGTGGCGCACCCTCACCGCAGGTAGGGCACGACACCCCTTCCCTCAACTGTGCCCAATTATTGGATTACCGATAATGACAATGCAATAAATAAGACCCACAAAACGGGCATACCGTCAACGCATCATAATGACTGTTCTTGTGCATAAGCATTCGGAATGGTGTCCGGGGGTTCCCCCGGACACCATTCGCCCGGTGCCGCCGGGCCTGGGAGGAGGAGGCCGGCGTGAGTTGGGCGATGACCCGCGACGGCGGTGAGGTGCTGGGGCGCATTGCGCTCAACGGCATGAATCTCGACGACGGGGTCGCCGGGTGCTCCTACTGGGTACTCCCGGCCGCCCGCGGAGCAGGCGTGGCTCCCCGCGCACTGACGGCATTGAGCACCTGGGCGCTCGGCGAGGCCGGCTTCCATCGTCTGCACCTGGACCACTCGACCCGCAACCACAACTCCTGCCGGGTCGCACTCAAAGCAGGCTTCCGCCTGGAGGGGACCAAACGTAGTGACGCCGTCCACTCCGACGGCCGACACGACATGCACCACCTGCATGCCCGTATCCGCGGAGATGAGGGATCTCTCCCAGATCGGCAGGGACTTTTACAGCCCGTGCCCACACCTTGTTCCACCGTCTAGCGCGCCCCACCGGCAGGGCCGGCTCGACCGGTCAGAACCCGGTGTGACCGGTCCGGGTTTGGTGGACCACCTCGGCCTGGCGTTCCCGCCAGCGTCGTTGGGCGTCCCGGTTGCAGGCCCGGCAGGTACGCCGGTACCGCCCGGTGCTCTCGTCGACCTCGCGCTGGTGTCCATTGCGACAGGTGGGGTGTTGGATCCGGCTGCGGCAGTTCTCGGCGTGGGTGACCTGGCGCAGGTGGGTGGGCTCGATGCAGTCCTTGCGGTTGCAGAGGTGGTCGACTTCCAGCCCGGGGTCGTAGTCGCCCACGAAGACCGCGTAGGCGGCGATGTGCGCCCAGGCCCGGCCGGCGACCTTCTGGTAGATGCCACGTTGGGTGCCGTATCCCCGCACGATCAGGCAGCCGTCGTCCTGTCGGACCGACCGGTCCAGGAGGTGGGCGCGGAGGCTGTCCGGAGTGAACTTGCGTGACAGACCGTTCACCTTCGACAGCATGGCGTCACTGTAATGGGGTGGCCCCGGGAGCGGGGTCCCGGGGCCGTCGAAGGGGGTGCGGTCAGCGGGTCAGTGTCTGACCGGAGGTCGTCCGGGACTGGCCGGCCCCGGCGGCGGTCGACGCCACGGGCTGGTAGCGCTCGCCGGTGGGTTCGAGGGAGGAGGTGTGCGGGCTACGCGACCGTGCGGCCTCCACCCCGGGGGGCGTCCTCGTTCCGTTGGCCTGGGGGGCCTGCTGCTCCCGGTTCCAGAACTGTGCCATCGCCTCCAACGAGTATCCGGTCTGGGTGAAGGCTCCTGTAGGGGTGCAGGCCGGGTCGGCGGGGCGGTCGACCGGAATCGTGTCGGCGCCTCTGCGATCGCCGTTCGGGTGGTCGCCGGCGGCGGGCGGGAAGGTGGGACCCGGCATGTCGATCTTCCTTTCGGTGGGTGACCTCCACCCTCCACCGTGGAGATCAACGAATTGTGAATCGACGATGACCCACGGTTCGGTGCGGCGCGGATCACGTGCGGCGACATGCGAGACGCCGTCTCCCTTGACGCGTACCGGCTGGTCAACTAGGGTGAGGCGATCACCGATGACCGCAGGAGAAGCCATGATCCGAGTACCGCAAGGTCCTGGATTGCTGGTGCGCGGTTACGAGGAGCCGCTGCGGGTACACCCGCCGCGTGAGGGCATGCGCCCCGGGACCGCAGCCGGGGACCCGCAGACCCCGTTCTGATCGAGGGGTGCCGTCAGTACCCGTGCGCGGGCGACGGCGACCGTCCTGTCGTGAACACCTGGTGGCCGACCACGTCCGCCCCGGGACCGACCCGACCCACTCGTCAGTACCGACACCTCGGAGCGCATCACCATGACCACTGCAATCGACCTCACCCCCATCTCCGGCCCGTCCGCCTGGCGCGGCGACGAGCTGAGCACCTCCACCGAGTGGATCTACGAGCTCAGTGACGCGGAGCGGACCGAGCTGGAGACGCTCGGTCGCCGGTTCGTCGCCGACGACCCCGACCTGCGGACCGTGACCGCTGCCGACTACCCGTTGGACGCCTGTGTCGGGCTCAACGAGGAGTGCGCCCGCCAGATGGACGCCGGGCGCGGCTTCATCCTGGTCCGCGGCCTGCGGACCGAGGAGTACGGCGACACCCTCGCGGGTGCGATCTTCTACCTGATGGGGCTGCACCTGGGCGTGCCCATGGGGCAGAACCAGATGGGTGACGTGCTCGACCACGTCATCGCCACCTCGAACAAGACCCTCGACGACCCGTCGGCCCTGCCGTCGCGGGTCCGGGACCGGCTGCCGTTCCACTCCGACAGCTCCGACGTGGTGGCGCTGATGTGCCTGCGCGCGGCCAAGGACGGTGGGGCGAGCAGCCTGGTCAGCGGCACCACGATCTACAACGAGATCCTGCGTCGTCGTCCGGACCTCGCGCCGCTGCTGTTCGAGCCGTGGCACTGGGACTGGTACAAGCAGGACCACGACGCCCCGGCCAAGACGTACACCTCGCCGATCTGCAGCTACGTCGACGGCATCTTCAGCACCTACGCCGGCACCTCGATGATCTTCTCGGCGCAGGACTACCCGGAGGTGCCCCGACTCACCGAGGCGCAGATCGAGCTGCTGCACCTCTACGACGAGGTGTCCCAGGCCCCCGGCCTGGCCCTGGACATGAACTTCCAGCCGGGTGACGTGCAGTGGCTGCTCAACTACGCCGCCCTGCACTCGCGGACCGGGTACGTCGACTTCCCGGAGCCGGAGCGTCGTCGGCACCTGTTGCGGCTGTGGCTCAAGCGGGACGTGGGTCGGCCCCTGGTGGACGGGTTCGGCAAGAACGTGGTGACCGACCGCAGCGCCGAGGTCACGGTGTCGGGTGGCCGGTTCCGGATCGCCGACGCCGCCGAGCCCAACTTCGAGTGGGGCAACTGACCTCACGCGATGTCGTCTACGGGCGGCTCGGCAGCGCCCCACCGTCGTGGCGCTGCCGAGCCGCCCGTAGCGCCGTCAGTAGGTGAACGTCCAGAGGAACCACATGTTGTTGGCGCTGGCGCGCTGTTCGCAGTACCACCAGTCCCAGAGGTCGTTCTGGACTCCCTCGGCGCCGTAGGAGCGGCAGAAGTCGCCGCTGTGGTAGACGCCGCGCAGTGTTCCGCCCGGTGGGTCGGCCAGCGCGGGCGTCGCGCCGGCGATCAGCGGGGTCAGCACCATGGTCAGGGCCACTGCCAGCGCGGCGGTTCTCGGTCTGCGCATCGGATCTCCCCTGCTCTCGTCACCGTCGACCACCCGGTCGACACATCGATGATTGTGCATCGGATGATGATGCGGGGGCAGCGGGCCGTACGGGTGGTCCGTCGTCCTGCTCTCGGCCGACGAGCGGGTGGACGACCGAATCCGGTGGACGAAAGAATCCGGGGCCGCGCTGTGACAGCGCGGCCCCGGATTCGTCGAGGGGTTACAGGTCCAGGACCAGCCGTTGCGACGTGCACCGGCCGACGCAGATCATCATGCTGCGTCCGGCGGTCTTCTCCTCCTCGGTGAGCAGCGAGTCGCGGTGCTCGGGGGTGCCGGCGAGGACCCGGGTCTCACAGGCCCCGCAGTAACCCTTCTCGCAGTCGTAGGTCAGACCGGGCAGCGCATCGCGCAGCACCTCGATCAGCCGTCGGTCCCGGGGGACCTGCAGGGTCGTGCCGGTGCGGGCCAGGTGCACCTCGAAGGCCGTGTTGGCCGCCGGGTCGAAGGGCACCTCCAGGTCGTCGCCGGCGGTGAAGCGTTCCACGTGCAGTTGACCGGCGCGGTCGGCGGCGGCGCTGGCCCGCTCGACCGCCTCGATCATCACGCCCGGTCCGCAGCAGTAGACGGCGGTGTCCGGGCCGGTGGCACCGATCAGGGCGGCCAGGTCCGGGAGCCCGGCCTCGTCCTGTGGTAGCAGGGTGGCCCGGTCACCGGCGAGGGCGAGGACCTCGTCGGCGAAGGCCATCGATGAGCGGGTGCGTCCGCCGTACACCACCCGGTAGGGCACCTGTCGACGGGTGGCCTCCCGGACCATGGCCAGGATCGGGGTGACGCCGATGCCCCCGGCGAGGAACAGGTACTCGGGGGCGTCGACGAGCGGGAAGTGGTTGCGGGGGCCGCGCACGGTCAGGGTGGCGCCGGTGCGGGCCACCTCGTGCAGTTCGACGGAGCCGCCCCGGCCGGCGGGCTCCCGGAGCACCCCGATGCGGTAGCGGCCGTCGTCGTCGGGGTCGCCGCACAGGGAGTACTGCCGGATGCGGCCCGACGGGAGGCGTACCTCCAGGTGGGCGCCGGGCGTCCAGGAGGGCAACCGGTCGCCGGTCGCGGCGGCGAGGCGGACCTCGACGACGTCGGCGGTGGCCGGGGTGACCGTCTCGACGACCAGGTCGAGGTCACCGGCGGGACCGGCGGCGGGTGCGGTGGGGGCGGCACCGTCGGCGCGGGGGCCGGGGGTGAACACGGCGGGGATGGCGTCCCAGCCGGTCTGGTTGCCGTGGGTGGGGTAACCGACGAGGCCTTCCTCGACGACCCGGTAGTCGGGCAGCCGGGTGAGGATCTGCGTGATCATCTCGCGGAACATCAACCGCGCCAGGTGGGCTCCGGCGCAGCGGTGGCTGCCGATGCCGAAGCTGAGGTGGCGGGCGGCGTCGCGGTCGAGCCGGACCTGCTCGGGGTCGGGGAAGACCGCCGGGTCGTGGTTGGCGGCGACCCAGGGGATGAGGACGCGTTCCCCGGCGGTCACCGGGCAGCCGCCGACCTCGGCGTCGGCCCGCGCGGTACGGGCCATCGACTGTGACGGGGCGAAGACCCGCAGGAACTCCTCGGTGGCGTTGTGCAGCAGGTCGGGGGAGTCGATCAGCCGTTGCCGCTGGTCGGGGTTGCGGCTGAGGTGGACCAGGGTGGAGCCGGTCAGGGAGGTGGTGGTGTCGACCCCACCGGCGATGAGCAGTCCGATCACGGAGACGAGTTCGTCGACGTCGAACAGCTCGCCGTCCTCGCGGCGCTGGGTGGCCAGGTAGCTGACCGCGTCGGTGGTCGGCTGTTCGCGGCGTTCCCGGATCAGGTCGCGGATGCGCGAGTCCATGTACGCCAGGCCTTCGGCGCCCCGGCGGGCCCGCTCGCTGCCGGGCAGGGCGGCGAAGATGTCGTGGATCGGTCCGGCGAGCTTGGCCCAGTCGGCCTCGGGGAAGCCGAGCCAGTCGAGGGTGACCGCGGCGGGCAGCGGGTTGGTCAGGTCGCGGACGAAGTCCACCGATCCGGCGGTGACGAAGTCGTCGATCACCCGGGTGGTGTGCCGGGCGATCATCGGGGCGAGGGTGGCTACCGCCTCCGGGGTGAGCAGCGGGTTGATCAGGTCCCGGAAGCCTGTGGAGGCGGGCGGGTCGAGTTCGATCGGGTACTGCTCCAGGCCGGGTCCGCGGGGGATGACGATCGCGGTGCCGTCGCCGCCGGCGGTGCTTCGGGCGGAGGAGAAGGTGTCGTCGTCGCGGGCCACCCGTACCACGTCGGCGTAGCGGGTGGTGTAGACGAACCCGCCGTGGGCGTCGGTGCGTCCGACGGGGCAGCTCTGCCGGTACTGCTGGTAGTAGCCGACGGGGTCGGCGTTGCACTCGGCGGAGTGGTGGTCGAAGCCGTCGGCGACGGGTGCGATGACGTGGTTGTCGGTCATGGGGCGAACTCCACAGCTGCTGGACGCCGCGCGGTGTTTCCCAGCCGCGCCTCTGGGGTGCTCGTACCGAGCGTAATCTCGCTCATATTGCGAGACAATGTTTCGTCTTGAGACAGGGGTTGGTCAGAAGGTGAGGACGGCCTTGCCCACCGCGCCGGCCCGGACCGCTGCCACCGCCTCGTTGATCTGCTCGAACGGGAAGTGGGTGAGCAGCCTGTCGACCGGGAACCGGCCGGCGGCGTGCAGGTCGATCAGGCGGGGCAGGAACACCTGGGGCAGGCTGTCGCCGCCGATGATGCCGGTGACGGTGCGCCCGTTGAGGATGCTGCGCCAGTCGAAGCTCATCTGCTCGCTGGGGCCGACCCCCACCACTGCGGCGCGACCCAGGGGGCCGAGGGACTCCACTGCGGTACGCAGCACGTCCTCGCGGCCGGTGGTGTCGATGGCGAAGTCGAAGCCGTACGGGGCGATGGCGCGCAGCAGGTCGCGGGGGTCCTCGGTGGCCGAGTGCACCCCGTGGGTGGCGCCGAGCAGGCGGGCGGTGTCGAGCTTGTCGGCGTTGACGTCGACGGCGGCGATGGTGGCGCAGCCGCCCACCCTGGCGGCCATGATCGCCGCGACGCCGACCGCGCCGGCGCCGAAGACCACCAGTGAGGAGCCGACCGGTGGGCGCAGCACGTTGAGCACCGCCCCCGCCCCGGTGCCGAAGCCGCACCCGAAGGGGGCGACGACCCGCAGGTCGGCCTGCTTGTCGATGGGGACCACGGCGCGGGCCGGGGCGACCACGTGGCTGGCGAAGGAGGACTGGCCGAGGAAGTGGCCGTTGACGGTCTCGCCGTCGCGCGACAGTGCGGAGGTGCCGTCGGGGCGTCGGCCGCTGAAGTTGACGGCGTCGAAGCGGTGGCAGTACGCCGGGTGCCCGCCCAGACAGGTGGGGCAGCTGCCGCAGGAGGCGAAGCTCATCGTCACGTGGTCGCCGACGGCGACACCGGTGACCCGGTCGCCGACCTGTTCGACGACGCCGCTGCCCTCGTGGCCGAGGACGGCGGGGGTGTCGAAGAAGGTGGCGAACTCCAGGTCCGTCCCGCAGATCCCGACGCTGTCCACTCGGACCAGCACCTCGTCCGGACCGGGGTCGGCGAGGTCGATCTCCTGAAGGGTGAACGGCCCTTTCGCTTGGTCCAGCACCGCTGCCGTGATCCGCACAGACCCTCCCCGGGTAGTTACAAAGCGAGATCGCATCTTGACATGCGAAACAGGGAGGGTCAAGGATGCCACCATGGCTGACCTGGACATTCCCGCTGCCCGCCAGCTGATCGACGGCGCCTGGGTGGCTGCCGTCGACGGGGAAGAACTGCCCGTACTCGACCCGGCGACCCGTGAGAGCATCCAGGCGGTGCCGCGCAGCACGGCGGTCGACGTCGACCGTGCCGTGGCCGCCGCCCGCCGGGCCGCGCCCGCCTGGGCGGCGACCAACCCCAGCGAACGCGGGGCCATCCTGCGTCGCTGGGCCGACCTGATCGCCGCCAACGTCGAGACCCTCGCCGAGTACGAGGCCCGCGACGTCGGCAAACCCCGCTCCGGCGGCCGGCTCAACATGTACATCACGCACGGCATCATCGACTACTTCGCCGGGGCTGCGGACAAGCTCACCGGCGTCACCCTGCCCACCCGTACGCCTGACTACTTCGGCTACACCAGGCCGGAGCCGTACGGGGTGTGCGCGGTGGTCCTGCCGTGGAACGTGCCCGCCGTCCTGACCGCCGCCAACGTGGCCCCCGCCCTGGCGGCCGGCAACACCGTGGTGCTCAAGCCCTCCGAGGTGGCCCCGCTGTCGCCGTTCGCCCTGGCCGAACTGGCCTCCCGGGCCGGGCTGCCGCCGGGCGTGCTCAACGTCGTCACCGGGCTCGGCCCCGAGGCGGGTACCGCCCTGACCGGGCACCCCGACGTCGACCACATCAGCTTCGTCGGGTCCACCGGCACCGGTCGGGCGGTCATGCGGGCCGCCGCCGAGAACCTCGTACCGGTGAAGCTGGAGTTGGGCGGGAAGTCGCCCAACGTCGTCTTCGCCGACGCCGACCTGGACACCGCGATCCCGGCGATCGTCGCCTCGATCACCGAGAACGCCGGGCAGAACTGCTACGCCGGGTCCCGGCTGCTGGTCGAGGAGTCGATCCGGGCCGAGGTGGTGGAGCGGGTGGCCGCCGGGATGGCCGCGATCCGTACCGGCTCCTGGGACCAGGACCTGGACATGGGTCCCCTGATCAGCCAGGCCCAGTACGAGCGGGTCCGGGGTTTCCTCGCCGAGGCCCCCGGCTACGGGGCCCGGTTGGTCACCGGCGGGGACCCGGCCACCGAGCAGCTCGGTCCGGGGTGGTTCGTCGCGCCGACCGTCTTCGACCAGGTCGAGTCGGGCATGCGGCTGGTCCGGGAGGAGGTCTTCGGTCCCGTCCTGGCCGTCCAGGGCTTCACCGGGGTCACCGAGGCGGTGACGTTGATGAACGAGACCGACTTCGGGCTGTTGTCCTGCATCTGGACCACCGACGTGTCCCGGGCCCTGCGGGTGGCCGGACAGGCGCGCAGCGGTCAGGTGACCGTCAACCAGTTCCACGACGCCGGGGTCATCGGTTTCCCGTTCAACATGCAGAAGGAGAGCGGCTTCAGCCGGGGTGGCGGGTACGCGGCACTGCGTGAGTACACCCAGGAGAAGGCGGTCTCGGTGCGCCTGATCGACCGACCGTCGGCATGACCCGTCCGGGCGGGCCGGCGTCGTCGCGGTCGCGGTTGACCGTCGCGGCCCGGCCGGCCCCGGCCGAGGTGGCCCAGCGGCTGACCGACCTCGCCTTCGGCGGGGCCGGTTGGCCCGAGCTGCTGGGGGTGCTCGCCGACCACGCCGCGACGGCCTGCCGGCTGGTCTCACCCACCGGTGACCTGCTGGCCACCAGCGACGCCGCCGGTCAGGGTCAGGGCGTCGACGCCGACGACCTGCACCGGGCGCTGACCGCCGAGGCGGGCCCGGCGCGGATCCGCTGCGCCGACGGGT